>JBGTJY010000207.1:0-2193 GCA_041744855.1 Candidatus Hydrogenedentales bacterium | reverse complement strand
TGCAGGATGGCATCGGCAAAGCGGCGTCCCGTTCGCCATTCGCGCAGGGCTGCGAAAGCGAGGCCGCGGGCGGTCATGGGCGCGTCAGTTCGTGCGCGGAGCGACGCGGTGGCGGCCGATGGAATGATAATCGAAACCGAGGGTCGCCATCGTTTGCGGGTCGAACAAATTGCGCCCGTCGAAAACGAGCGACGTCGCCATTTTTTCTTTCACCGCGGCGAGATCCACGTTCCCGAATTCCGCCCACTCGGTCGCGACGATCAGAGCTTCGGCGCCTTCCACGGCTTCGAGCGGCGAGTTCACAAAATTCGCGCCCTCGAGCTGTTTCAACTCTCGCGCTTTCTCCATGCCCTTCGGATCGTAGACAGAAACTTGCGCGCCCTCGCGCAACATGTCGGCTACGAGATCGATCGCGACGGAGGAACGAATGTCGTCCGTGTCCGGCTTAAAGGTCAGCCCCCAGACCGCGATCTTCTTCTCGCGCAAAACCCAGAGCGCTTCGCGAATCGCGCCGAGAAAACGATCTTTTTGCGAGGCGTTGATGCGCTGCACTTCCTTCAAGAGATCGAAGGGCACGCCGAGCTGTTCGCTGATTTTGATGAAAGCCGCGATGTCTTTCGGGAAACAGGAACCGCCATAGCCGATGCCGGCGTTGAGGAAATTGCGGCCGATGCGGCGATCCATCCCGATGCCGTCCGCGACTTTTTCCACGTCCGCGCCGCTCGCTTCGCAGATCGCGGAGACGGCGTTGATGTAGGAAATCTTGAGCGCGAGAAAGGAGTTGGCCGCGTGTTTGATCAGCTCGGCGCTGTTAATGTCGGTAACGAGAATCGGCGCCATGAACGGTTCGTAAACCTTCTTCATCAAGTCGATCGCCTGTTCGCTTTGCGCGCCGATCACGATGCGGTCCGGCTTCATCAGGTCCGCCACCGCGCAGCCTTCGCGCAGAAATTCGGGATTGCTTACGACATCAAATTTGGCCCCGTGCTTGTTATAGCGCTTGATCGACTCTGCCACCTTCTCACCGGTCTTCACCGGCACGGTGCTTTTATCGACGATGACCCGGTAATCGGTCAGCACGCCGGCGATCTCGCGGGCCACCTTTTCGATGAAGCTGAGATCGACATGCCCGTCGTCGCCTTGCGGCGTGGGAACGGCGATGAAAACAACCTGCGAGTTTGCCACGCCATCCTGAATGCTCCCCGTGAAACGCAATCGTTTCGCCGCGACGTTGCGGGCGATGACTTCCTCCAGACCGGGCTCGTAAATGGGCACCTTGCCCGCCTGAAGCGATTCTACTTTGCGTGGGTCGTTATCCACGCAGATGACGTTGTGGCCAACGTCCGCAAAACAAGCCCCGGTGACGAGGCCAACATATCCTGAGCCGATAATGGAGAGGTCCATGAGTTTAAAAATAAAACGCCGCGGACTAGCCGCAGCGCGGAAACGAACAAGTGATGGGTAGCAATTGCAATGCCGATCTCTCGCTTAGGGCGTGGGGAGGAGGCCGTCCTGGCCTTCGCCTTCGGCCGCGCCGGGATCGAAGTTCAGGTCAAAGCTGAACTTCGGCAGCGCTTTCAGCGTGAAGGTGAGAAGGACGCCGTATTCCTTGACGCCGCCGTTATTGCGAATGATCGCCCCGACTGAGGCGACCCAGCTCGTGAGATCGCGATAAACGGTATAGCGCTGCTCCTCCACGAAACCGGTGGACGCCTCGTAGCGAATGGCGGCGCCGCCCGCCCAGTGGTCGTCGATGCGATAGTAGGCGCCGGCCGTGTAGAGGCTGCTGTTGACGAAGAACGGACTCTCGTTCAGGAAACGATGGCCGAAGGCGAGCTGGAGATTGGCGGCCGGCTGTACCCGCACGTCGGTGTTCACTTCCGTGAAACCGTTCCCGAGGATCGGAAGTTGTGAGCTGATGCCGAGACTGATCCACGGGACGGGATTGAAACGGATGTTGTTGTAGACGTTCGAGTAGTTCGACTTGTTGTACGGATTGTCGAAGTTGAGATCGAAATAGGATTCCAGTTCGAGCCAGTTAAAGGTGATGTCGTCGCGGCGGGTCTGGAGGCGATTGCGCAAACCGAGCCGCATGATCGACCAGTTATCGAGCGAATCGATCGAGGTGAACTGGGGAAAATCGATCGGCCGCAAGCGCGTGGAAGGGATGTAGCGATCGAACTGGAGGATTTC
>JBGTJY010000206.1:0-2983 GCA_041744855.1 Candidatus Hydrogenedentales bacterium | reverse complement strand
GAACGGGCGGCGGCGACGGACAAGGGGTGATCGTCCGACACGACGCCTTTGCCCATCGGTGTCGGGAGGAACGGCAGGCGCGTGCGTTCGATGAGCGTCTGCACTTCGTGTTCCGCACGCGCGTATGCTGCGCCTTTGCCGATAATGACGAGCGGGCGTTTCGCGTGGCGCAACATCTCGACGGCGCGCTCGATCGATTCCGGCTCGGCGTAGGGCCGCGGCGGCTCGGGACAGCGCGCTTTCACGTCGACATCGGACTGCGCCGCCTTGCCGGAAATGATGTCGTTCGGCAGATCGAGGTAGACCGCGCCGGGGCGGCCGTAGATGCTCGTGCGCACGGCTTGCTCGACGTAGTAGGGGACGCGTTCGAGTTTGTCCGGACGCGCGGCGTATTTCACGAACGGGCGCGCGGCCTCGATTTGCGGCGTTTCCTGGAATGCGCCTTGGCCGTTTTGATAGCTGTCGTTCGCGCCGCCGAGGAGGAGCATCGGCCAGCAATTTGACCACGCGTTCGCGAGGCCGGCGATGCCGTGGATCATGCCGGGGCCGGAGACAGCGAGGCAAGCGCCGGGGCGGCCGGTGAGGTAGCCGACGAGTCCCGCCGCGTAGCTCGCGGATTGTTCGTTTCGGAACCCGAAGTATTGGATGCCTTCCTCTTGCGCGGCCGTCGCGATGTTGAAGACGGGAAATCCGACGATGCCGAACATGTAGTCGACGCCCTGCTGTTTCAGGCTACGCGCGATGATCGTCGAACCGAAGAGCTGATCCGATGCTGCCGCCGCTTCGCGTTCTTGTAGCTTGGTTTCTTGTACCTTGGCCATGGTTCTACGCCTCCGCCTGTGCTTTTTCAGACAAGCCTGCGTTAACGCCCGATTCGCAGACGATGATTTTGCGTGCTTTCAGGTCTTCGATTTTTCCGTTGCTGAGTCCGAGGTCTTGTGCGATGACTTCTTCGGTGTGACGGCCCAGCAACGGTGCGCCCTTCATAGGCACATTGTTTTCCGACATTTGCACGGCCCAACCGAGCAGGGTCACTTCGCCGAGTGTTTCATGTTCCACCTGTTTGATGAATCCGCGTTCGTGCAAGTGCGGATCGCTGAATAGATCGCGCGTGTCGAATACTTTGCTGCACGGGACGCCTGCGCCCGCGATGATTTTCATCGCTTCGTCTTTCGTGCGCTCGCGGGTCCAATTGCCGATTTCTTGCATCAGCGGCTTCGCATTTTGTTTGCGCAACGCGTTGTCTTTGAACCGGGTGTCGCCGTAGAGATCCTCGCGGCCTATGGCTTTGCAGAGCGTCTGCCACATGCGGTCCGTGATCGCGGCGATGTATATGTAGTCGTTGGGTCCGAACGGCTTGCAGGGGAACAAATTGATCGCCGGATCGAAGCCGTTTCCGCGCCGTTCCGCGACAGATTTCCCCCAGTTCGATCCCATCGCGATCATGGTGCGCATGAAATAGGTCATGGCCTCTTGCATCGAAATCTCGATGATTTGGCCTTTGCCTGTGCGCAACTTCTGCACGTACGCAGCCGTAATCGCCAGCGCCATCTGCACGCCGCTTCCCGAGTCGGCGATGGTCGGGCCCGGACGCAACGGGGGGCCGTCGGGCATGCCCGTGATCGAGAACGCGCCTGCGGCCGCCTGGCCGATCATGTCGAAACACTTATAGTCTTTGTAGGGACCGGTCGAGCCAAATCCTTTGATGCGCGCGTAGATGATCTCGGGATTGACCGCGCGCATGACGTCGTAGCCGAGGTCGAGCTTTTCGATCACGCCTGGCCCGAAGTTTTCGACGAACACGTCGTATTTCGGGACCATTTTCAACAGGAGATCGCGGCCTTCGGGCTTGGCGAGATCGATCACGACGCTGCGTTTATTGCTGTTCCAGTTGATGAAGTATTCGGAATCTTCCCAGCCGAGGAATGCGAGGCCGCGCCCCGGATCGCCGCCGTTCGGGGATTCGATTTTCACCACATCCGCGCCGAGCCACGCGAGACATTGCGTGCACGAGGTGCCCGCCTCGTACTGCGTCATATCCAGAATACGAAGACCGTCCAAAGCCGGCATGACAACCGATTCCTCCGCCGATGAGTGAGCGCCCGATGCAGACCGGGTAGTATACATACCCGCTGGGGCCGCGTGGCCGCGCGCGCTCAAAGTTCGTAATTCCGCATTCATGCGGTGGCGTCGGTAACCGGGGCCTGCTCCGTACTCCGCCGCATGAATGCGGAATTACAATCCTGCGGAACGCCGAACCTTGCCGAACGTGACGTTGATTGTGGCGGGGCGTTCGCTCCGTTGACTACATTCGTTAGCGGCGTCGTTTCAATTGCAGGGCCGCCCGATCGCGGCTATACTCGCAGGATATACCGCAAATCGCATTTGCAAGGAGGCATCGTGTTACCCAAAGGCATCGGCAACTTGGGAAATCTCGGCGGGATGGTGAAGTCCGCGCTCGAGCTGAAGGGCAAAGTCGAGCAACTGAAGGCTTCGCTGGGAAACGAGCGCGTCGAGGCGAGCGCGGGCGGCGGCATGGTGACGGTCGTGATGACGGGCAAGATGGAAGTTGTCTCGCTGAAGATCGATCCCGACGTTATCGATAAAGACGATCCCGAGATGCTTGCGACGCTCGTGCAGGCGGCAATGAACGAGGCCATTCGCAAGGCGCACGAACTCGTGAAAGAAAAGATGACGCAAATCACCGGGGGCCTCGACATTCCCGGGATCACGTCCTAAGGAGCGCGTAGATGTGGTTTCGTGGATGCGTCGTGGCGTTCGGCGCGATTTGCGCCGCAGTGGCTTTCGCTGACGATCAGCCCCCCCGCGAAAACGGAACCTTGCCGGAGGATTGGGAGTACGTCTTGCCCGAGGGCGTGACGACGCGCGATGTCACGTATTACAGCGACGAGATACCCTGCTACGCGAAGCTGTTCTTTCCAGCGGGATTCACTACCGACGGCAGCTACGCGGGCGTCGTGCT
>JBGTJY010000205.1:0-4615 GCA_041744855.1 Candidatus Hydrogenedentales bacterium | reverse complement strand
CTCGCCCATGCGCCAGCTCTTGCCGTAGTCATCCGTAATGGCGACGTGCGAAAACGAAAATCCATCGGAATATAGACCCACGAGAATGCGCCCCCCTTCGAGCATCTTCGGATGCGCCCGCGTAAACCAGCCCAGCCGGCTCGTCAATTTGTCCGCGGCCTGCGCGTAGTTCCGCTCGGCCCAACCCTGCGAACGATCGTTGACTTCCTTGCCTTCGAAATACGCCTCGGTCTTCGTTCGCACCACCGCCTCGAAGCCATCGCCCGGATTCATGTGCATCACTTCCATCAGGTCCCACTTCGGCGCGCCGGGATCGTTTGTGTAATCCGTCGAGGTCTTGTACTTCATCAACGCCGATTCCCACGTGTGCGCCTGAATCGTCGGCCAGAACAGCCACAGTGTCCCCTTGTCATCGACGATCATGCAGCAATTCGTATCGGGAAAACCCGGCGCGTCGGCCATCAAAAACGGCTCCGTCCACTTCTCGGTCGCCTTCACTTTCCGCGCGCCAAGAATCACCACGTCATCCGCCTGACGCTCGCCCGATCCATGAAACCAGCACACAAGCAGATCGCCGTTCGGAAACTCCACAACACACGAGCCGTGGTTGTGCCAGCTCTCGAGCGGAAAGATCAGTTCCGCCTCGTGATGCGCCTCCTGCGCGAAAACCGCGGCCGCTGTGAACAGGCAAAATACGAACGCTCGTTTCATCATCCTGCGATCCTCCCCTGCTTTTCGTCGACTACCACGCCCAACTTCGCCAGATGCGCCGCGAGCGCATGCCGGGCGAGATCCATCGCCTCCTTCGGCGCATCGTCATACGCCGCCGCGAGGATTTCTCCGAATTGCGTCACCCCGCGTTCGAGCACGCCCCGAATCTTGTCCTCGCGCCACTGCCGATGTTTCAAATGCCCCAGGAATGCCTCGTCCGGCTTACCCAACACCGCCCCATGCGACGGCACCAACACCTTCGCCTTCACCCGCGAAAGCCGCTCGAGTTGCTCCATGAACTGCCCCATGTCCCCGCCAAACGACTGCGACACGACAATCGTCCCCGGATTCGCCACCATGTCGCCCCCGAGCATCACGCCGGTGTACTCATCCAGAAAACACAGATGCCCAGGGTCGTGTCCGGGCGTATGAAACACGCGCAAGCGCCAGCCCGGCTCGCCGCTCGATTCGATCGTCTCGCCTTCGTTCAGTTCGCGATCGATCCCGAATTTCACTTGCCCGCGCACCGCCGCATGCGCCCACACCGGACATTCGTAACGCGCCTGCACGGCCTCGACACCGTCGACGTGATCGCGATGGCTATGCGTCAACACCACCGCGCGCACCTCGCCGCCGAGCGCGATCATGTTGTCGAGTTGATTGTGCAGATGATTTTGCTCCGCGTCGTCGCTTGCGCCCGGATCGATCACGTACAAGTCCCGCTCGCCGACCACGACGCAATTCGTGTGCGTCGCCGGCGCCAATGTCCGCGTCACCAACGGAATGATCGTAATCCCGCGACGAATCTCGAAGCGGCTGTGCTCGCCCGGCGCGCGTTCCGTCCCGCGCGACAAATACGGCATCACCTCGGGATACGGCTTCCCCGCAAGCTGCTGCAACGCGAACGCCACCGGTGTCGAAATTTTCATTCCGCCGGTATGCCACAGCCTGCGCGCCTCGGCGGGCGACACCCAATCCAGCCCGACAATTTCGCCGTCGATGAGATGCTCCTCCTGCTTTGAGGAGACGCGATGCAAGTAGTAGCGCGTGTCGAAGCGGATCGGCGAAAAGCGCGGCGTCACCCAAACGCCCGCAGGCTCAAAATCGTCCGCGGATATAGTGAGCGCGAATCGATCGAGAACGTCGTCGAACGTAGTGCGGTTCTCGAGCAACGCATGCCGCGCCTCCCGCGCATCCTCCAATTTCGGCAACGTCCCACGCGCGCACAGCAGGCCCGTCTCTTCGAAAACTTCCCGCGCGACCGCGTGCACCGCCCGGGCGTCCAAGTCGTTCGCCGCGCCGGTCACGTGCGCCGTGCTCTCGTCATCCTCGATCCGCCCGCCGGGAAACACATGGTGCCCCGCCATGAAGCGCAAATTCTCGTTGCGCCGCGCAAGCAACACTTCCGGCGAAGGCGACTCGCGATAAATGATGCAAGCCGCGGCTTTCCTTGGCTCGACAGGTTTGATTGGCTCCGAAGCCATGAGGGACGACTACTCCGTAGCTGGTCGATTGGACATCGACGTATACTGATCGCGATATAGTCTCAAACCCACGGATTTGAATCAACGAATATGGCGATTGATACACGGATTCAGCGCGCAGTGGACGACTTGAACTACTTCTCGCCCCAAACGCGCCGGGCAGCGCTCCAATCGCTATCGCCGGATGAAACGCGGCTATCGCTGGATGGAATGGGACCAGCGCCCGCGACGCCGGCCGTCAATCTCCATTGCCACACATTCTTCTCCTACAACGCCAAAGGCCTGTCGCCGACGGGTGTCGCGTGGCTTGCGCGATCGCTCGGGTGGAAAGCCGCCGGCATCGTCGATTTCGACGTCCTCGACGGCGTCGACGAATTCATGGACGCCGCCGCGCATCTGCACATGCCCGCCGTTGCCGGAATCGAGTCCCGCGTCTTCATTCCGGAATTGGCAGACGTCGAAATCAATTCCCCCGGCGAACCCGGCATCGCATATCACATCGGCGTGGGGTTCGTCAGTTCGCATGCGTCGGATTCGAAATTTCTTGGCCAATTAAAGGCGTCGGCGCAAGCGCGAAACCGGGACATCGTGTCGCGCGTCAACGCCTATCTATCGCCGCTCGCCATCGACTATTCCGCCCACGTGCTGCCCCTCGCGCCCGCGGGCAATCCCACCGAGCGCCATCTGTGCGACGCGTACGCGGCCCAAGCGCGCGCAACGTTTCCGCGTGACGCCGATCGTGCGCAGTTCTGGGCCGACAAACTCGGCGTTTCTCCCGATACGTTCGATGCGTTGGAAACCCGCCCCGGGGAATTCCAGAATCTGCTTCGCAAGAAATTGATGAAGCGCGGCGGCCCCGGATACGTTCAGCCCGACAGCAACGCCTTCCCGCGGCTCGATGCATTCAACCGCTTCATCGCCGCCGAAGGCGCAATCCCGACGGTCGCCTGGCTCGACGGCTGTTCGCAAGGCGAAGCGGACGCCGATACGCTGCTCGATTTACACGCGAAATACGGCGCGCTCGCGCTCAACATCATCCCCGATCGCAACTGGAACATCGCCGACTCCGTAGAAAAACGTACGAAGCTCGCCAATTTGAAAGCCATCGTTGACGCGGCGCGACGCCGAAGTTTTCCGATCGTCGTCGGCACGGAAATGAACGCCCCCGGTCAGCGCGACGTGGATGACTTCGCCGCCGCGGAACTACAACCATACCTCGATACCTTTCTCGACGGCGCGAAAACGGTCTGCGCGCACTCCGCGCTACAACGCCACGCGGGACTCGGTTACGTCTCGCCGTGGGCCGTGCGCAACTTTCCAGAAATGCGCGCCCGCTGCGAGTTCTACCGCGGCATTGGCACCGCCCTCTTCGATGGCGCCGGTGCAGAATGCCTGCGCGCCCTGCCGAAGGACCCGTCTCCCAAAGATATCGTGATTGCCCTAGGCAATGGCTGACACGCTCGCGGCGTCGGTCATCATCACGAGTTTCAATCGCCGCGCCGACCTCGCGGAGTGTCTGCGTGCACTTCCCGAATCGTCACTCGACGCGCACAACGCCGAAGTCATCGTCTTCGACGACGCTTCCACCGACGGCACCGCGGAATTCGTCTCCGCGGATTCTCCCCACGTCATCTTGCTCGGCAGCACCGTTAATTGCGGTCCGTCCCACGCGCGCAATGCCGCGTCCCGCCTCGCGCGCGGCCGATTGCTCCTCTTCGTCGATTCCGATGCCGTGCCAAGCCCCGAGTGGCTGCCACGCATGCTGGAAAGCGACGACGGGAACACGATCCTCATCGGCGCCGTGCGCGACTACATCGGCGGCCGCCTGCAAAGTGGTCCCCGCCGCGCAACCTTCATCGGCAAGAGCCTGCCATGCCATCCCTCCCGCGCGAACACCGGCGCAAGCTGCAATCTCGGCGTCCCCAAAGCCTGCTTCGATGCCCTCGGCGGCTTCGACGAAGAGTTACCCTACTACTTCGAAGACTCCGACCTCTGCATCCGCGCGCGAAAAGCCGGTTACAAAGCGACGTACCTTATCGACGCCGAAGTCCGCCACAAAGGCAACGAAACCAAGCGCGGTCCCGCCATCCGCATGCAGGAAGAAAACAGCACCTACGCCATGTTGAAGGCCTACCGCGGCAAGCCGCTGCACCAACTCGCGTTCACCGCCGCGAACTCTGCCTGGGCGGCCGCCCGCGTGGCGTCGTATTCGCTACGCGGCAATTTCACCGACGCCCGCGCGATCGCCAGCGGCTCCCTATCCGCACATCGCAGGTACATTGCCAAGTCGCGCACGCGTTGAAGCGATCGCCACAAGTGCACTACTCTCACCTTTCAACAATGACACAACGGAGACTTCCCGTGATGCAAAGCGCGCAACCCTCCTCCGACCGCCTCTCCCGCTCCGTCGTCCCCGCAGG
>JBGTJY010000204.1:0-4718 GCA_041744855.1 Candidatus Hydrogenedentales bacterium | reverse complement strand
GGCTCGGCGTGAGCGATGACACCGCGGTCGAGACGTATTTGCGGCCGGAAACGTGTCAGGCGATTTTCGTCGATTTCAAAGAGGTCTATTCGTCGTCGCGCATGCAAGTGCCGTTCGGCATCGCGCAAATCGGCAAGGCCTTTCGCAACGAGGTGAACCCCCGCAACTTCATTTTCCGCAGCCGCGAATTCGAGCAAATGGAAATCGAGTTCTTCTGCCGAGCGGAAGACGAACAGAAGTGGTTCGAGCAGTGGAAAGAAGATATTTGGCGCTGGTACCTCGATATTGGATTAAGCGAATCGAAAATGCGCTGGTACGCGCATCCGAAAGAATCCCTGGCGCACTACTCGTCGCGCACCGAAGACGTCGAATACGAATTCCCGTTCGGCTGGGGCGAATTGCAAGGCCTTGCCAATCGCGGTTCGTTTGACTTGACGCAGCACACGAAATTCTCCGGCAAAGATTTGTCGTTTTTCGACACGCACGCGCAGGTACGTTTCATGCCGTCCGTCATCGAGCCCTCTGCGGGCGCCGACCGCACGACGCTCGCGATTTTGTGCGAGGCCTACGACGAGGACGAAGTGGACGGCGAAAAGCGGGTGGTCATGCGGTTCAATCCGCGCCTCGCGCCAATCAAAGCTGCGATATTGCCCCTCGTGAAAAAAGATGGCCTCGCCGAAATCGCAATGGATTTCGAGAAAAAACTCCGCAAGAAGTTCGTGACGTTTTACGATCAGGCGGGCGCGATCGGTCGTCGCTACCGCCGCATGGACGAAGCCGGCACGCCGAATTGCGTCTGTGTCGACTACCAGACGAAGGAAGACCAGACGGTGACGATCCGCGACCGCGACTCGATGGAACAGGTCCGGATGCCGATGGCCGAGGTCGCGGCCTACGTGTTGGCGCGGTGTGGCCACGAACGCGCGTAAATCGTTCGACTACGACGCCGTCGCGCCCCGCTACGACGCGCACCGCAAAACGCGCGGACCGTTCGTCGACGCGCTGGTACACCTGGCAAGAGAGGCCCGCGCGCAACGCGTGCTCGAAATTGGCTGCGGAACGGGCAACAGTACGGCCGCGTTTCTGAATCAGCACCCCTGCGCGTTAACGGGGATCGACCTTTCGCGTGGGATGTTGCGCGAGGCGCAGCGCAAAAATCTTGCCGCCCGATTCGTCCAATCGGACGCGCACGCGCTGCCCTTTCGAGACGCGGCGTTCGATTACGCGTTCGCCGTACTCGTCATCCATCACCTCGACGACTTGGAACGATTCTTTGGTGAATGTCGGCGCGTGCTCGGCGATGGAATCCTGGCAATCGTAACTGCATCGCACGATTTCATCGAACGTCACCCGATGGCCGCGTATTTTCCCAGCTTCGCCGCAATTGACAAAGCGCGGTTTCCGGACATTCCGATGATCGTCGAGGGTATGCATAGCGCAGGGTTTACGGCGGCTGGGACGATCGAGACAAAATCCCCGCCCCAGCCGATCGATCGTGTGTACACCGAAAAAGTCGCAGCGAAATTCATCTCGACGTATGACTTGATCCCCGACGACGAATTCGCGGCCGGCCTCGATCGCCTGCGCCGTGACGTAGAGAAACAAGGTCAGCTCGACACGCCGCTCGAGTGGGAATCCACCATCGTCTGGGCGCGGTGACTGTTACAATCAGCACGATATGAAGGAACGACGAAAAAAGCAGCAACGCGTGCGCGAGCGCGATTGGCAGGCAAAAGGCGACGACTCGTTCAGCCACGACCTGAAGCGTCATCGCCGGACGACCACGGCCCTCCCCGAACGCGCCCAGACGCTAACGTTCGATCCCGACCTTGAACCGAACGCCGTGGTCATCAGTCACGCGAAAAAATGGGCCACGGTCGAGCGCGATGGCGAAGAACTGCTCTGCCGGATCGACGAAGGCCTGACCGAAGGGCAGTCGACCCTGCTCGCGCCGGGCGACTCGGTACGCGTCGAGCCGCGCGATGGCGAACCGTGGATCGTGGGCGTGCGTCCGCGTCGATCGCGATTGAGCCGGTTGGCCATTGAACATTCCCGCGTCGACGAACAAGTGATCGCGGCCAACGTCGATCTACTCGTCATCGTCTCGACGCCGCTCGAACCGGCGTTCAAGCCGGGCCTAGTCGATCGCTTTCTCATCTGCGCGGATCGGGGCGGAGTCGAGCCGGTCCTATGCATGAACAAAGTCGACCTCGCCGAGACGCTGCCGGAAGAGGTGGAAGTCTTTCGCGAGATTGGCATCGACGTCCTGGTGACGAGCTGCGAATCGCGCCGGGGCATCGACGCGCTTCGTGAGAAGCTGCGTGGCAAGACCTCCGTTTTCGCGGGGCAAAGCGGCGTGGGGAAAACCTCGCTGCTCAACGCGCTCGACACTTCGCTCGACCTCGCAACGCAATCGGTCAGCCGCGCGAACGAGAAGGGACGCCACACGACCACCGGCGCGCGCTTGTTCCATCTCGACGGCGGCATCGACGTGATCGACACGCCGGGAATCCGCAAGATGGGCCTGTGGGACATCGACGAGCGCGAGTTGATTCACTTCTTCCCGGAGCTCGCGGAGATCGCGCAAAGCTGCAAATTCCGCGACTGTACCCACGGCCAGGAGCCGAATTGCGCAGTGCGTGCCGCAATCGAATCCGGCGAGTTGCCCCTGCGCCGATTCGGCTCGTACCTCCGGATCCGCGAAGACCTCCGCGAGCGCGCGGAGTATCCGCGGTAGTATGAGATCATGGCAGTAAAACGCCGGACGCTAATCGCGCTAGTGGTTCTCGGAGTATCGAGCGCAATCGGTATCGGCGGCTGCCTCAAGACACTAGCGAGAATGCAAGATACGGCGAGATTGGCTTCGTGCCGACCGTCGTATATGTTTGAAATCGCAAGTCGTTCGACGGACAACGATCTATTGTTTCTGCCTCTCTCGCCCACTCCCGGGCGCTTGATCTACGATACGGACTTGTTGGGTGTTCAACGATTTTCGGTGCGCGATCACTATTGCGACTCCGACAAAGACGGCCCGCCGCCGCTGACCGACGAAGAGATAGGCGCATTTCTCACATTCGATATGGCGAAGATAGACGACTGGAGCTACGCCTATCTCGGCTATTTCATCGAGAATGACGCGCAAGCCCACGCGTTTTTCGCGGCCTACGCGAAGACCGTCGCGGCCGGTGGAAACTTCGAAGGCGACCTCGATGTCGGCGAGGGAAATGGGAATTGCGGTGGGTCCGTTCTTTATCGGATGCGACATTTGAACGCTTTGCCCGACGAAGCGGCGTGTCTCGCCGAGAAATTCAGCCGGATCCCGGCGGTAATCGAGTGGCCCGGTAATCATCGGTACATGGGCGGGAAAGTTGTCTACATGGGTGGATTCGAAGAATTCTTGCGATATCCGGGGCCGTTCCCGATGACGGAATCCTTCATCGAGGGATTGCACGGGATTGATGCGCTCGGCGAGGGTCATGTCGAAGTGCTGCCGTAGTTCAAGCCATTTTTCCTCCGCGTCCACTGCGTCCTCCGCGGTTAAGCTTCGACCGTCCGATTCTGGGTATAATTTCACGATGATTGGTTCGTTAAAGTCGAAAGTCCTCGTCGCGATGAGCGGCGGCGTGGATAGCTGCGTCACCGCGGCGATGCTCGCTGAGCAGGGTTACGACGTCGTCGGAATTACGATGCGTGTCGTGTCGGAGCACGAGCATACTTCGGTGTTTCAGCCATGCTGTTCCGCCGCGATGGCGAAGGATGCGCGGCAGGTCGCCGATCAATTCGGCTTCCCGCACTACACGCTGAACCTCGTCGAGAATTTCGAGCGGCAGGTCATCGATGATTTCACGGGCGAATACGCGCGCGGCCGCACGCCGAATCCGTGCGTGCGCTGCAACCAGCGTCTCAAGTTCGGCACGCTGTACAAGAAGGCGGTCGAGCTCGAGGCGGATTACATCGCGACGGGCCACTACGTTCGCGTGGCGCAGATTGGCGATCGCCTTGCGGTGCAGCGCGCCGTGCATGTGCCCAAGGATCAGAGTTACGTGATGGCGGGGCTCTCGCAGAAGCAGCTCCGCATGGGCCTCTTTCCGCTCGGCACGATGACGAAGGAAGAGACGCGCGCGAAGGCCCGCGCGCTGGGCCTCGCCGCCGCCGAGACGCCCGAGAGCCAGGACATTTGTTTCATTCCCGACAACGACTACAAAAGCTACGTCCGCAAGCGGCTAGGCACGCAAGTCCCTGGGCCTATTGTGACGATCGACGGCGAAGTGCTCGGCAGGCACACGGGCCTCACGGACTACACCGTGGGCCAGCGCAAGGGACTCGGCATTGCCGCAGAACGGCCGCTGTACGTCGTGAAGCTCGACAAGGCGAACAACGCGCTCATTGTTGGTTTCGAAGAAGAGACGTTCTGCTCGTCGTTCGTGGCGGATGAAGTCGTGTGGGGAGGACTCGCGCCACGCGAGGAGCCGTTCCCGGGCCGCGTGCAGATTCGCTATCGCCATACGCCCGTGCCGTGCACGATCACGCCGATGGAAGGCGCGATGCGCATTGAATTCGACGAGCCAGAGCGCGCGGTTACTCCGGGTCAGTGGGCCGTGGTGTATGACGATGATGATCGTGTGCTGGCGGCGGCGATGATCACGGCGCATGAGACGGCTGCAACGGAGCCGCGCGCGACGGCGGATATCGCGTAGGGCTACCGGGAGGGACGCGGG
>JBGTJY010000203.1:0-8369 GCA_041744855.1 Candidatus Hydrogenedentales bacterium | reverse complement strand
TACCGCCGCTTTTCAAGCGGGACGTGTGGGACTTCTCCCCCACTCGCCGCTTGGAAAGCGGCGGTACCATTTTTGGCCCCCCGCTCGCGTTCAGCTCGTCGGTTCCACAAAAAATAGAACTGGCGCCGGTCGAGGGCAGAGTTGTAAAAACGACCGGCGCCAGGGGGAGGGAGAGAGAGTCCGAGCTAGCTCTTTCGGCGAGGACTCTCTCTATTCGGGGGCGGATTCAACTGTCAGTACTTCGTGGTGCAGATGTTTAGCGAACGTCGGCGATCGACTTGTCCAAGATGCACTTCTTGCCATCGACCGTTACTTCGGTCGCCTGGAAGGCCATCCTTCCGTCAGACATTTTCTTTTCGTAACCGCTGACGCTGACTTGCTGGCCGTCGTTGAGTTTCAGCTTGAGTTCTTCGAGCCGCGCTGGCGACGCGAGGACTATGGTGCGGTCGTCGCCCGCGGGCGTATTCAACGTAAGCCGGACCATTTTTTCGCCGGAAGGGGCAACGTCATAGGTTTCGACGTTCTTGACGGTCCCCATGAGCGTCATCGGTTTCGCGCCTACGCCCGTCGCCGCTTGTGGAGTCGAGGTGCGCGCGTCAGTTTCCGGACCGACATAGCCGTGAAGTATCCAGTAAGGCTCCGAGTCAAACGCCGCGTGAACCGACCGGCTGAAATCTTCATTTTCCAGCCGCTGATAGTCGTCAACGCCCAGTTTCGCGGTATCCAATGCGCCCTGTGTCGTGTCAAGCGCATAGTGTTCTTTTTCCGGGTCGAGGCTTAGCTGTGTCCACGGGACGGCAGCCGTGTCGGCGAAGAACCCTAGTACACCGCCGAAGGACACCATCGCGAACGTGGCATGGCCTTCGCGGGTGTCAAGGATGATGTCCTTAACGTCGCCGATATCCTCGCCTGCCGGATTGGTGACCTGCGAACCGAGAACCTTATTCAGCGGGGTGGCCCACTTCGTCGTTCCGGAACGCTTCGCGAATGGCGCCCAGTCGTATTCGTCCAGATCGCGGTACTGAGCGGTCTCTTCCAGCGCATAGGGACGCGTTCCGTAGAACGTGTAGATGTTCTTGTGGAAATCCGGGTCGTCGAAACGCGCGTCGTCGAGCGATGCAATCGTCGGGGCGTCTTCCATCTTGACCTTCGCGAAATCGGCTATCACGCGGTCCGTGCCGTCGAATGTGAATTCTTGCCACGGAACGGCAACCTTCGTGCCGCCTAGGCCGAGAAACTCACCGGAGACGACGATCACATAGGTGGCGCGATTTTGATCGCGATCAATGATCAAGTCTTCCACGCTACCAAGTTCTTGACCGGCGTTGTTATAGATCTCGGCGCCGAGCAATTTGTGACCGCTAATCAACTGGCCCGGGAGAGTTTCCCGCATGTTTTTCTCATCATCGCCGGCCGATCGGATGTCCTCACGCAGTTGCGTTTCTTGCTGGTGTTGCGTTTGTTGCTGCTGTTGCGTTTCTTGCTGCTGTTGCGTTTCTTGCTGTTGTTGCGTTTGCTGCTGTTGCGTCGGTTGCTGTTGCTGTTCCTGTGCTCCAGCGACGGTCCAAGTCGCGAGACAGGCTGCTATCGCGAGCAGCACTTCTGGCTTCTTCATCGGGCACTCCTTTCCGTTTGAAACCGCTCCAGACGGTTTCGTTCGAGCGACCAGGGGACACCCTGTGTATCGATTCCCCGCGGACAACCCCTCGCCACCACCACAATCGTTAACCTGATGATGCGTAGCGCAAATGTCGTACCGAAGAATCGTCGAGAACACAAACGATGCAGTGAAAGGGATTGGAATGCCTGCCACGATCGGGAGACTCGTGGAGTACGTGCAGGAGTTACACGTCGCGTATCTAAACTCTACGAAAGCGCGGTGATTGCAGAGCGGGCGGTATTTTCCCTTTGCGAACTTCGTGGGAAAAAGTGCGTGACAAAAGGTGAGCCACAAAAGGTGAGCGAGAGCAGGCTTTAGCGCGAACAGGCGTCCGCGCCGCGCTTAGCGTGCGAGACGCTTAAGCCACGCGTGCCAGTCATCCTGGACGCGTGCAACTCCGCCGAAGTGACGCTCGAAGTCGGCGAGGTCAACGGGCTCCGCTCGGCCTCCCTCGGCTATTGCCTTGATATATTGCGGCAATTGGGCTGGTCTCGTTTCGGTGAGAAAGCGGAACAGTCCCCACGCCTGGGTGTAGAGCGGTTGGATTCGCGCGAGGTTGTCGTAGCTGATGTCGCTGATCAAGACAAATTCGGACAAGCTCACGAGTTCCGTCGCGCGATGGAGTTCTTGCAATGCGCCCAAGCGCGCTTCGATCGGATCCACGTCGGGCGTCGTTTGTAGAGACTCGAGGTAGATCGCGAGGCCTTCAGAGACCCACAGCGGATATCGCAGGCCGGGTTTCTGGAGGCCGCGGTTATACGCGATTTGATGGACGCTCTCGTGCACGATGACCGGCAGCAGGGTTTCGGATGAAAGCGTCCCGAGAGGCGCAGGCGCCGGCAGGGAGACGGACACGGGCCCCGAGTTCGAGTTCACTTCGGATTCAACTGGTTCGCCCCACGGTTTGCCCCAATACAGCACGACTTGGTTCGTGCGCGTGGAGAAGTATCCATTCAGATTCACGACGTCGGCTCGGTCCGTGGTGAGGGCGTACGACTCGAATCCCGCGCGGTCCGAAAAACAAATCCAATCCATCGGGGCGGGAGCAGTCTTCAACTCGAACTGGAGCTCAGCGAAAATGTTTTCAGCGCGCTGATAGGATTTTTCGAGCAGCTCGCCGACGATGCTTGCTTTTTCGGGCTCGTTCGCGTGCGCAATTCTGAAATGTTCTGTGGCGTGGAAGGTGCGGAACGGGGAGACATTTTGGGGATCTACTCTTGACGAATCTATGATAGATTCGCCAACCGCAAGCATTGACGGAAATAAAACAAGTGCGCTTATCAGACAGACGAACGTTGCGACTAGACGCTCGGGACGGGTAATTCTGCGCACTACATCCCCCGTGATCGTGTAAAAGAGCCACGGTTTACACCATCATTGTAGGGGAATTACCTTACAAAGTCAAATCTCCAAGCCCTCGCAACGCTTAGTTCAGTCTAACTGTTAGATATCGCCTGCGAGCATCAGAATGATCGCGATGACAAGTATATACCCGCCGTCAGGAAACCCTCAGCCTTCGCGATACACAGCCTGCGCGAAATTGATCTGCCGCATGGGCTGCTGCGAGGCGATCTCTTCGAAGTAGTGCGCCGCGAGACCGGCCGTCCGCCCGAGGAGGAAGATTGCCGAGGCGGACTGCGGGGGCAGGCCCATGTCGGCGACGATCGCGCCGATTACCCCGTCGACGTTGAGTGGCAGGCGAATTCCACGCACATTTTCGAAAGCGTCCTCGAGTACTTGCGCAATCGCGACGTGGGCGCCGGCGACTCCATGTCGATTCGCGAGTTCCAACAATACGTCGCGGCGCGGGTCAACGGTGTGGACGCGATGTCCGAGCCCGTCAATGCGCCGGCCTCGGGCGGAATATTCGCGGATGGTTTCTCCAACGGCGAGCAATGGCGAGAGGGCGAACTTGTCGGACTTGGAGCATGCGAGGAAAAAAGCGGCGGCGGATTCGCCCGCGCCGCCGTGGACCTCGGTGATCGCGTTAAGTCCACTGGCGATGCACGCCGCGAAGGATGCGCGGACGGAGGCCGCGAGGATGGTCGCCTGCGCGCTCGGCGGTGTCACGCCGTGATCGATACTCGCGACTATCATCGCTTCGATCATGGCGACGCGTTTGGGCGACGGCTGATCAAGTCCCAGTGCGACAGCGGCGCGCTCCGCGAAATTCGCTGCGTGGGGAATTTTTTTGGCCTTCGAGAAGGTGGCGATAAAGCGCACAACGCGGCCGAGAGCCGCCACCGAGGCCTCTCCATTGGTCAGCGATTCATCCAGCGCATCGCAGAGTAGCGACGCAGCCAGAAATTGCGAGAGCTTTTGTTTGGGGACGTTCGGCAGTTTCGGCGGCGGCAAGTCAGCCGCTCGACACGCCAGCTCATCCAGCGATTTCAATCGCGCTTTCCGTGGAATCGAGCCCGTGCAAAGCAGTGACGCCGCGCCGGCGATCGAGACTTTCCCGATCAGTTCCTGAATCGGCGTGCCGCGCACCGCGATTCTGTTCGGCGCGATCTCGGTGATGTGCGTCGTCCACGTGGGCGCTGCTGGGGCGACTTCCCAGAGTTCCCGCATTTTCGCGCGGTAACGATCCGGCAGGAAATACTTGCGCCCGCCAAGCGCCTTACGCACCGCCTTTACGAGCGCGGTTTGCCCATTGACCACTGTTACGCCTGCGTTTTGCAGGGCCCGTTTCTTGCCGTCGTAGGTTCCGTAGTTCGCGCCCGGAGAAATGATCGCGCCGGCGTGTCCCATCGTCTTTCCCATGGGCGCGTAGCGTCCCGACAGCAACGCGACGATCGGCTTCGGATATCGCTTCGGATTTTCCTCGATATCTTGCGCGAGGATTTCCTCTTTTGCGCCCCCAATCTCGCCCGCGATGACCACGGCGTCGGTGTGCGCGTAACTCATCGCGAGCGGAACCAGATCGACGAAATCCGCGCCGACGACCGTGTCGCCACCGATGCCGAGTACGCCGTTCTGCGCGATGCCCGCGGCGGAAAGCGCATCCGCGAGGTGATACAAGATCGCGCCACTACGCGAGAGGATGGTCACGCCGCTGCCATTGATTTTCCCGGATTGGTCCTCGGCGGGTTGGAAGACGTCGGGCAGCATTCCGATTTTGATCGACTCCGGCGGGAAGATGACGCCGGGCGTATTCGGGCCGAATAGAAGGACTTTGTTGCGATGCGCCGCCGCGCGCAGGCGTTGCGCATCCTGCACGGGAATGCCTTCGCTGATCAGCACGACGATGGGGATTCCCGCGTCGATCGCTTCCATCGCGGCCTGCGGCGCGCTTGTGAAGTGTTTCCAAATGCTGATTGCCGTCACGTTCGGATGACGTTGCTGCATTTCCGCGACGGACGCGTAGACGGGGATGGTCTCGTGGACGAACGCCGAGGCGTAACCTGGCGCGACCGCAGCGACGATTTGTGTACCGGATGCGGCCATCAGCGCGGCGTGTCTCCGACCTTGATCGCCGAGACCGTAAATGGCCGTCTCGATGACGCCGGTCTTCGCAATCTCCTTGAAGTGTTGCGGATTGCGCTGCTTCACGAGGTGCGCGAGTAGGCCTTTGGCGGCCGGGAGCCGGCGTGTGTCGTGCGCGGGCTTCATCGCTTCGGATGCCGATCGAGGTAATCCGAAAGCGCCTCTTGAATCACGTCGGCCATGATGCGCTCGTTGCCGGTTTGCATGTGAAGTTGCGCGAGCGCGTCGGGCGTTTGCGCTTGGGCGTTGCGAAGGTATTGACGGGCGGCGGCGAGATCGGTGCCGACCATGCGCCCATAGATCGGCACGATGCGCTGCTTGTTATTGGTCCGTTCGCGGAGGCATTCGACGAGGCCGCGGATAAAAATGTCGCAGCTCGAAATGCCTCCGAACCGCGACGTGACGACCAGATCGACAAGGGGATGATCGAGTAGCAGCGCGAACATGGCTTTGACAGCGTCGCGCGAGGGGCCGCCGCCGGAATCCATGAAGTTTAGGGGGACGAAGGTATCCTTTCGGATCTTTTGCCCGATATTCGTGACTTCGTCGATCGAGAATATTCCGTAGCCCGCGCCGCCCGGCGCCAGCGCGACATACACCTTGCCGCGCTGCCGCTGCGCATTTTCGGGCAGGAGGTCGACGTAGGCGAATCCGGCCTCCGATGCGCGGCGCTCGCGGCTCGTCGATTCGGCGGTCGTATGCCGGCGGCCGTTGACGCCAATCGTCGCGAGGAAATCGCGTTGGCGTGAAAGCGCGTTGCCATCGATGACCATTTTCGCGTCGGCGGCGACGAGGCCCGATTTTGTGACGAAGAGCGGGTTGATCTCGAGCAGCGTGCAATCGCGATCACGATAGAGATCGAGCAATCGTTGCGCGACGTCGACGAATTGAATTGAGTCCGTTTTCCCACCGAGGCGCTTCGAAAGGAATTCCGCGAGAAGCTCACTGGGTTGTGAGGATTTCTTCTTCGAAGCTAGGGCGAGCGGATCGAGTTCCAGACGAAATATCGCGTCTGGATTCTTTCGCGCAAGGGCTTCAATCTCGACGCCGCCCTCCGCGCTGCCCATTAGCACCGTGCGGGTTGTGGCCGGATTGAGCGCGGCGCCGAGGTAGCACGCCGCGGAGAAGTCGACTGCCTGCTCAACGAGAATCCGCTCGACGCGATGTCCCGCGATCTCCGATCCCAAGAGGCGCTCGGCGGCGTCGATCAGTTCCTTTGCCGAATCCACGCGCAGAATTCCCCCCGCCTTGCCGCGGCCGCCGGAGAGCACCTGCGCTTTCACGATTGCCGGGAAGGCCACGCCCGCGCGCCGTAACTCCGCGATGGACGAGCCAACGTAGAAACGTTGCGGCACCTCGATGCCCGCAGCGCTCAATGCCAGCTTCGCCTCGTGTTCGTACAGCCGCATCGCTCCACTCACTGCGCCCATTCGGGCACGCCACCGCCGAGATCGAACAATGGCAGTATGACCAGATACGCGACGAGCACCATCAACGGAATGCTGATTAGGTTCAGGAAAAAACCGTAGCGCATCATTTGCCCGATCGTGAGGCGGCCGCTTGCGAACACCGCGGCGTTGCCGCCGGTACCCGAGGGCAGCATCCACGCGTACGAACACGCGATCGTGCCGGGAATCATGAGCAGGAGCGGATTCACGCCGCCCGCGACGGCCATCGCGCCCAGAATGGGTAGGCACACATTCGCCGTCGCGGTGTTCGAATTCACCTCGGTAATGATCACCATCGCGAGAATGACGAAGAACAACACTGCGATCGTCGGCAATTGAACAACGAAGGCCAGTTCGTCGCCGAGCCAGCCGACAAGACCCGTCGACTGGTAGGCAGACGCGAGCGCGTATCCGCCGCCGACGAGGAACATGATGTCCCACGGGACCGTTTTGGCCGCTTGCATCGTCAGCAGCCGGCGCGGTTTTTCGTCCGCGGAGTTCGCACCGGACGGAAGCAGGAGCAACAGCAGGGCGGAGGCCATCGCGACAGTGGCGTCGTGGACGTGTTCTTCGATACCGAGTAAGGTCGACCAGCCGGGGATAGTCAGCGCGTCCATCGGAATATCCGCGCGGAACAGCCACGCGAGCGCCGTTGCGATGCCGATGATCAGCACGCGTTTTTCGGGCGTCGTGATCCGCCCGAGCGCGGCGAGCTCGCTGGCGATGACCTGCTCGCCCCCCGCGATGCTGCCCCGCACGTGACACACGCGAGTGAGGTAGAACCACGTCGCGGGGATCATGAACGCGATGAGCGGCACGCCGAAGGCTATCCATTGCACGAAACTGATCGGGGGCGCATCGGGGTAAAGCTTCTCGACCACGCCGACCAGAATGACGTTCGTAGGTGTTCCCACGAGCGTACCGCAACCGCCGATAGTGGCTGCCCACGCAATCCCCAGCATCATCGCGCTGGCGAAGGCCGGGTCGCCGCCGGATTCTTCCTCGTCGCGCGCGACGACCGCCAGCGCGATCGGCAACATCATCAAAGTCGAGGTGACATTGGCCATCCACAACGACAGGAACGCCGTTACGGCCATGAAGCTGAAGAGAATCCGCGAGCGGCGCGCGCCGCCTCGATTGAGAATGGCGAGCGCGATGCGCCGGTGCAGATTGTTCGCCTCGATCGATTTCGCGATGAGAAATCCGCCCAGGAGAAGTAGGACGCCATCGTCGGCGTAGCTCGCGCCGGTCTGCTCTGAATCGAGTATGCCCAGAATGGGAAACAGTACGAGCGGCACGAGGCCCGTGGCCGAGATGGGAATCGCCTCGGTCATCCACCACACGGCCATGAGCGCCGTGACCGCCGCGGTCCGTTGGGCGAGCGGCGTCATGCCGTCGGGCGTCGGCAAGGCGAGGATAGCCAAAAACAGCCCGATGCCGCCGAGCAGTCCGATGAGTTGATAGCGTTTCACCGTGAACTCACCCGTCGATCAGCGCGCACGCCGGCGCAATTGGTCGAGAATTACGGCGACGACGATCACGAGCCCCGTGATCAATCGTTTGACCGGCTCTTGCGCTCCGGATTGCGCCAGACCGCTGCCGAGCACGGCGATCAGCACCACGCCGATACTCGAGCGAATGACAGAACCGCGGCCGCCGGTCAGGCTCGTGCCGCCAATCACTACGGCTGCGATCGCGCGCAACTCGACCCCGATCCCCGCGTTGGGGTCCGCCGCCGAAAGCCGGGCCGTGTGCAAGATTGCGCCGAGCGCGGC
>JBGTJY010000202.1:0-4197 GCA_041744855.1 Candidatus Hydrogenedentales bacterium | reverse complement strand
GGCACGTCGTCGCCGCGGCGTAACCGCGCGTGGTAATCGCCGCGTCCGTGGCAATTGCCGCAACTGACGGCGCCGAGCATCGGCGTCAATTCCTGGTTGATGTATCCGTCCGAGGCGCCGTAGCCGACCGTGTGACATTTGAGACAGCGCGGATTGTGCTGGTGCTGCCGCGTGACGAGGCTGTCGAAACTATGCGCGTGTTTTGACGATTCCCAAATGGCGACGGCTTTGGGATGACACTCCGCGCAGTTCTGCGCGGCGACGTGCCGGTTCGCGGAGTCGCTGCGGGCCGCGGTGATCGCGGTGAGGCCTTCTTCGTCGTCGCGATGCGGCTGGAAGTCCATCTCGGCGAGGCGCGTCTTGAACTCGCTTACAATCTCCGCGACCGCCGGGTCGTCCGAAATCGTATCGAGCAACATGTCGATGCCGTTTTCGTAGGTGCGTGTTCCGTCATCATGGAAGGCGATATCGAGCTTGCCGACGCCCTTGCCTTTGTCCGTAATGTAAACCATCGCCGCGCGATTGACCTGTTGCGGCGTGTTCGTCGGCTGCATCACGTCGCCGCCGACAATCACGTCGATCTCGTAGAAACGCTCCGCGATACCTTTCATGAATTCCTCGCCGGCGAACGCTAGCAGGACGATGAAATCGGATTGTCGTTTGAGTTCGGGCAATATGCGTGCGAGGGCTTCCGCGGCGGGTTGCACGGCCAGGTCGTCGCCCAGATCGTCTGGGTCGAGTCCGTCTTCGAGCACGCCGACAATACTCACGCGATAACCATCGCCGACGATCACGTTGCGAAACGGCGGAAAGATAAGCTGGCCGTCTGCATCGGCGAGATTGGCGGAAACGAAGAAACCGTGCTCGCCCTGCAACTCGCGCAACTTCGCCGCGCCCAGCGATGCCTCGCGGCGGCCCGCGTTCACCGCGTCGTAGCCCATCGCCTCGTAGCCCTTGAGGATGTACTCCATCTCGAAGACTTCCCAGTTGCGGGGGCCCGCAGTGACGTCACCGGCATCGACTAGGAGCGTTGGACCGTCGTCGAGGCTTCGCAGATACGTCATGCGCCGTGCGATGCCGCCCGCCTGGCCCGAAGCGCAACCGCAGGGTTCGATGTGGCCGCGGGTGTCGCAGGTGTAAATGATCGACAGACTTTCCGGCGGCGCGGCGGAAGTTTGCGCCCGATCGCGCTTGCAGGCGGAGAGCGACGCGATCGTGCAACTGAGCAAAACGGTTGCGGTAAATCTCATGGTGCGGTCCGTTGGCGATACGCGCGGAGAGCGGGTCAGTGCGTGAGCGCGTAGGTGATGATGTTGACGTTGAGTTCTTCGCTATTGCGAATTTCGTTGCCGCCGCAACAGCAGCAGCCCTCGACGTTGGCCGTATCGTTCAAGCCTTCCGAGCTGTAGACGACCACGATCTTGCCGTCGATTTCGAGGCCTTCCAGCGACGCCTGCCCTTCGCTCTTCTTGAGTTTCACGCTCGTCACGTCGAACACGGTCCGATACAGCTTGTGGTCCATGGGGATGCGGACCAATTCGTACTCAGGAAAGATGCGCTGTAGTTCCTGGCGAAACGACTGGCTCCATTCCTGCGACGAACAGCCTGCCGAGGCGAGCAGAAACCCGCCGCGAGTCAGGTAGGACCGGAGATTGATCCGTTCCTGCTCGAGCAAACGGAATGGGCCTTCTCCTGTCATGACGGCGAATGGATATTCGAAGAGTTCGTCCGACGATGCGCGAACGGGATCGAAGGTGCTCCGCGTCTGAATGTTGGTTTCGCGATTCGTGGTCGAGAGAAAGTTATCGCTAAAACACTTCGAACTCACGGTGCCCGCGTACACCAGGTTGGCGCATTTCACCAGCATGTCGGTTTCGCCGGGCGGCAGCATTCGGACGTTGGCATTCCGCGCGCCGTCGTTCGCTTCCGTTGCGGGCATATTGACGAACAGCAGCGCCGCGCCCATTGCGAGCGCGACTGCAATTTTTCCGAGCCTGAGGGTCGCGATAGTCATGGTTGGCTGTCCTCTTCGGTTACGCGCTTGAAATACGCCTCGATGAGGGGGCGATATTCTTCGATGATGCGTACGCCGCCTTCAGCGGAGAATGGGGCGTCCTCCCGTTTGCCCGAAGCAAGCTCGTCGACGTTGCCGGCCAACGGATCGCTTTCTGCGTCGGGACGCGTTTGGCTGTCTACGCGCCGATTGCCGAGGCGATCGGATTGACGCGAGGGCTGGCCCATGGACTCGGGACCGAACATGCCGAATCGCGTCTGGCTGCCGGCCATACCAGCGTTGCCCTGGCCCGTCAGACCGCTGAATCCCTGGCCGCTGCCCATGCTCTTCGACAACTGGCCCAACGTATTGCCGGGGTTGAGACTCATCTTGATCTGTAGCTTGAATTGGCACGCCTTGCCGCCTTTGCCCGCCGTTGCCTCGCAGAACTTAATCATTTGCTCCATGTCGGAATACGCTTGTTCGGCTTTGAGGTGGCCCGCGCGTCCGTCGGCCTCGTTGAGGAACGCCGTCGCGTCTTCCATGTCCGTTTCAATGAGACGCTTGCCGATTTCTTCGGCGATGAGCCGCGCGTCTTTGGCAACCTCCGCGTAGTCGGGCTCGGACGGCGTTTCCTCCGGGATGCCCAGCTCAAGAGACCCATCATCGGCGGGCAGGTGCTCTGCGGGCAGATGTTCGGCGGGCGCTTGCTCGGCACGATTCGGCTCGGCAGGGTTCTCGGCCTGCTGTGCCGACGCTCCGTTCGTGCCGACGATAACAATGGGGGAGAGGATCGCCACAACTAAAGTTGCGCACGCGCGTAGGTTTGCCATTTCCTCACTCCTCGACACTGCCGGGTTCGTTTTCTGTCGACGGTACTTCTGGCTCGGCATTCGGTTCCGCCAGTTCTTTCGCCAATTCGTCGAGCGCATCGGCATGCAGCAGGAGTTTTTCGCGCAGGTCGCTAAGCTCGATCTTTACGGCATCCTGTTGTTCGGCAAATTCCTTGAGCCGCACGCGGTCCTCAAGGCTTGGATCGTCGATGGCCCTATAGTAGCGCACTTGGCGTTCCAGGCCCTTTTGTAGAGTATACAGGTATTTGAAGCGCTCCACATCGCCAATCACGTCCATGACGTGGACCAAATTCTCGTTTGCCTGCTGGATGCCCTGCTCGAATTCCTGGACGTTCTGCCGAAGGTGTTCCAAGGCTTCCTTTTGCGCGGATGCCGCCCGATCCACCGATTGCGCGGCGTTCGGGGAATTCGGTTGCGCGGCCTGCGCCAGGTTTTGCGCGGCCTGGTCCATATTCCGGGCCGCCTGCTCCAACCGCTCGGCGAATTCCTTGAGCGCTGCTTTGTAGTCCGCCTCGATGTCGAAGATCGCCGGGGCGTCGGCTTGCTGCTGCAATCGCTCCGCGGCCGCTTCAGTAGCTTTGCGCAATTCATCCTGCTGTTGCTGAAGCTCGGCCATGCGTTGCGCGGCGGCTTCAGGATTCTGGCCGGACTCGAGTCGTTCGCGCGCGGCGCTCAGTTCCTTTTGCAGGCGTTCTTGTTCGTCCGCGAGCGAGCGCAGTTCGTCGAGAATCGCGTCGTACTTCGCCTGCATGTCCTGCGCGGTCGTCTGCCCCTGCATGAATTCGCGATACTCTTCGAGTGAAATGATTTGTAGCCGGAATGCCGCCGTCGAGGCCGACTGCGGGGCGCCCGGAAACGAATCCGACGTGGTCGCATAGTATTCAATATTGTCGCCAGGCCGAACGCCGAGCTTCGCCAGATCGAGCGTCTCGATGACGTTGACCGCGGGCGCCGCCCCGTCGTCTTCGTAGAGTTGGCGCCGCAGATCGACCGAGCCGTTGTGATTTCGATACAGCGTCACGGCCGTCACGCCGAGATCGTCCGAAGCCTCGATCTCGATCGGTATCTGCGCATCGGCAACCGCGAACGAATCCATGCCGGGACTCACAATCGCGATTTGCGGCTTGTTGTCCGGGACGATCTCAATCTTCCCTTGCCACGCCGTGTCGTTCGCGAATCCTTCGGCATCGACAATGGCCAGCGCGATCTCGCCTGTTTGCGCGATCGTAAATGTCCCTTGCACCGTCCCTTCGTCGCCGGCAGTCAGCTCCGTCTCGACGCCTGCCGTCGTTATCACACCGCGGCCGAGCGCCCGGTTCGCATGGATGCGCAACTCGACTTTAGTTTCCG
>JBGTJY010000201.1:0-4018 GCA_041744855.1 Candidatus Hydrogenedentales bacterium | reverse complement strand
GCCTCGATCGAGAAATGACCATATCCGAACTCGCCGCCTTCGGCGAAGACGACGTCCGCATGTTCTGCGAAGAATCGCCCTACGAAATCCGCTGGGGCCGCGGCGACTACGAACGCCAAGCGCTACGCCTCGCAGCGTTCTGGCGCAAGGTCGGCGTAGCCTGGCCCTGTAAGGAATACCTCGACCTACGATTCGGCAAAAACCTAGCCTGCAAGTAGACCAACACCAGAAACGTCATTGCGAGGCCGCGCGGCCTAAGACCGTAACAGCCAAATCAAGCGCGCGGCCGTGGCAATCTCGCAGTAAGTCCCCCTTCGAAGGGGGATTTAGGGGGATGTTAGCTACAACTCCGGGGGACATGACAATGGGAACGCCAAACCAACTGATCTCGCACGATGCACTAAACTCCCACGACGAGAGGGCCGTCATCCGCGTTTGCGGCGTGGGCGGCGGCGGCGGCAACGCCGTCACGCGCATGATCGAGGAAGGCCTGCAAGATGTCGAATTCGTGGCAATCAACACCGACGCGCAGGCGCTCAAGAAATCGCCCGCGGGCGTCCGGCTTCAAATCGGCTCCGAGATCACCCACGGCCTCGGCTCCGGCGCGAAACCCGACGTCGGATTGAAAGCCGCGAAAGCCGACGAAGCGCAAATCGCCGAGGTGGTTAACGGCGCCGACATGGTCTTTATCACCGCGGGACTCGGCGGCGGCACAGGCACGGGCGCGGCGCCGGTCGTCGCGGAAATCGCGCGTCAAAGCGGTGCGCTCACCGTCGGCATCGTCACGCTTCCGTTCTCGTTCGAAGGCAAGGAACGAGCGGCAAACGCCCAAACGGGTCTCACGAAACTTTCCGAACACGTCGACGCGCTGATCGTCGTACCGAACGACAACGTCGCGCGGCTCTGCCAGAACAACATCCCGCTCAAACAGGCCTTCCGCCAGGCCGACGAAGTCCTCCACAACGGCGTCCGCGCGATCTCGGAATTGATTACGATCACGGGCATCGTCAACTTGGATTTCGCCGATGTGCGAACGATAATGGAACAAGGTGGACGCGCCTTGATGGGAATCGGCGCCGCGGAAGGCGAAGGCCGTGCCCAGCGCGCCGCGCAGGAAGCCATCATCTGCCCGATGCTCGAGCAGTCCACCATCCACGGCGCGACAGGTGTTATAGTAAATGTGAAAGGCGGCCCCGACCTCAACATGAATGAAGTGGCCGAAGCGGTCGAATTGATTCAAGACACGGCGGAACCCGACGCGAATATCATCTTCGGCGTCGTGATCGAGGAATCGGATCGTCCGCAGGTTCAGGTGACCGTGATTGCAACGGGATTCAGGCCGGCCGGCGAAGCGATTCGCGAGACGCCGGCGGAAGCAATAGAACCCGCGACGATAGAATTCCCGAAACCCGTGGTGGAGTCAAAGCCTGTTGCAAAGCGAATCGAGCCAGCGGAGCCGGTGGTCACCTATCTATTTCCCGAAGAAGAGCCGGCGCCAAAGCCCGCGCCGCGCATGATCGACGACGACGAATTCAGCATACCCGCGTACATGCGAAAAAGGAAGACCTCGTAGTGAGCACCGATCGCGATGCGTTCTTGAAATTGTTGCAACGCGCCATTCAAAAAGACGCGTCCGATATCCATCTCAAAGTCGGCAGCCCGCCCTTCTATCGGCTCGACGGATACATCGAGCCGCAGGAATATCCGCCGTTGCGCGACGAGGACATGAACCTCTTCTTGAGCATCCTGCTGAGCGAGGAACAGAAAAAGTATTTCTTCAAAAAAGGCGAAATCGATCTCGCGTTCACCGAGCGCGGCGTCGGCCGATTCCGCGTCAACGTATTCCGTCAGCGCGGCGCGGTCTCCATAGTCATGCGCCGCATCAAATCGAAGATGCTCAATTTCGAGCAACTTCATTTGCCCCTGGCAGTCCAACGCCTCACCGAAATGGTCCGCGGACTCGTCCTCATCACCGGAACGACCGGCAGCGGCAAATCCACCACGCTCGCCTCGATCATCGACGCGATCAACGAGCGACGCAAGTGCCACATCGTTACCGTCGAAGACCCCATCGAATTCGTTCATTCCGACAAGAAGTCGGTCATCAATCAACGAGAAATCACGATCGACACGCAGGATTTCGTCACCGCGCTCAAGGCTGTCATGCGCCAGGACCCCGACGTCATCCTCATCGGCGAAATGCGCGACCTCGAAACCTTCATGGCCGCGATGTCCGCCGCCGAAACGGGCCACCTCGTCTTCAGCACACTCCACACGACCAACGTGATGCAAACGATCGACCGCATCGTCGACCTGTTCCCGTCGAACCAACACGATCAAGTGCGCTCGCAACTGTCGCTCAATCTCCAGGCGATCATGTGCATGCGCCTGCTCCCCCGCGCCGACGGTTCCGGCCGTGTCCCCGCAATCGAGCTGATGTTCGCCAACCCCGTCGTCCGCAAACTCATCCGCGAAAACCGCCCGACCCAACTCCAAATGGCCATCCAACAAGGCCGCGACGACGGCATGCAGAGCTTCAACGACAGCCTCTACAGCCTCACCAAGGCGAAGCTCATCACACTGGAAGAGGCGATGATGGTCTCCGAAAACCCCGAAGAGCTCAACATGATGCTCCAAGGCATCCGCCTGAATTCGCAACGCGGCGGGATTCTCGCGTAACAGCTCAACGCCTGAACAAATTACGCATGAACAAAAACCTAAGTTGTGGCCGCATCGGAATTGGCGTCGATCAGCGCGCGGCGATCGACCTGGCGCACTATTTCGGGTTCGATTCCGTCGATCCGCATCCGTCCGAATTGTCGACGCTGAGCGACGAGCAACTGGGCCTCCTGCGCGCCGAGATGGGCTCGAAGCGCGTAAGCTGGGCGGCTGGGGATTGTCCGGTTCAATTTCGCGAGAGCGATTCCGCGTTCAATGAGGGCATGAAGGCGATGCCAGACCATGCCAAGACGCTCGCGCGGGCGGGTGTGACGCGCGTGGGGACCTGGCTGATGTTCGGCACGAACGAAATGACCTACCGGGAATATGGCGCGCGGATGACGGAGCGCCTGCGCGCGATTGGCGAAATCTATGGCGAGCACACGCTGCGCTTCGGACTGGAGTATGTCGGTACGTATTCGGCGTGGACGTCGGTCCTACACCCGTGGATTCATACCATGGTCGAAACGAAAGAGCTCATCGCCGACATCGGACTCACGAACGTGGGCATGGTTCTGGATAGCTGGCACTGGTTCCACGCGAACGAAACCGCGGACGACATCCGCACGCTTCGAAACGAAGACGTCATCGCAGTCGACCTCAACGACGCCCCGGCTGGGATGGACAAAAAACAGATGCAGGACACGGTCCGGGAGCTTCCCTGCGCAACGGGCGTCATCGACACGGCAACATATTTGCGCGCGCTTCAGGGGATTGGTTACGACGGACCGGTACGCGCGGAACCGTTCAATCAGACGTTGAATGAGATGGCGAATGAGGAGGCGGTCGACGTAGTTGCGCGGGCGTTTCAGACGGCGTGGTCCTACCTTGACGGGACGGCGGCGACAAACTAAACGCAGAGTCTCGAAGAGCGCAGAGAATTGGAGAAAGTCGCCAACGAGCTTGATCCTAGCGCTCGGTTGCATGCCCAGGATCGGACGCGCTACGATAACGCCGTAACAAATCCGGCGACAGGATGCATTGGGGGCAATGTAACCGAGGGGCAATGTAACTCAGGGGGACTGCGGCCCTATGGCCTCGACTGACGCATTAGATCCGTCCATGACGGAACAGACATTTATCGTCGACGAAGCGACCGACGAAATCCTTAGGCTGCATCTGGACTCTTTTCAGGGCCCATTCGAAGTCCTGCTCTATCTCATCAAATCACAGGAAATCGATATTTTCGACATCCCGATTCTCAAGGTCACGGAACAATATCTTCAGTTTCTCGACCTCATGCGCGAGCAAAACCTCGACATTGCGGGCGATTACCTTGTCATGGCCGCCACGCTCATCC
>JBGTJY010000200.1:0-2434 GCA_041744855.1 Candidatus Hydrogenedentales bacterium | reverse complement strand
CGTTTTTCGTCTTGTGATTCAACGCTTCCTGAAGTTGCCGTTCGGAGATAATGCCTTCACCCACCAGGATCTGACCCAATTTGGCAGTGGGTTGCTTGAGCGGTCGCGAAGGCCCGGTCGGAGGTAGCGCGGCGGTCTGTGTGCTTGTGGAGGACGTGCTTTCATATCTCTCGCTGACTGACACGGCCTCGCTGCCCGGCGCCGCCTCAGTGCGCCTACGCCTGTGAAGCATGTAACCCCCTTATCGGCAACATCTTAGCCACTCAACGCACTCGCGCGCGCCGAGTGGCTCCCACCCCTATCCCCGGAGGACCCGTCGTCCCGGGGAAATTCCGCGTTGCGATCCCGTTTCGACCGACTTCCCCCGCGGAAGAGCGACCCCAAATGCGCAGAAAGCGCAGAGGCCCTCACACTTAATCTACCACACTTTGCGGAATTTTAGGGGTATGCGGCAAATATTTGACGAAAATTAGCGCCGCCGTAACTGGAGGGCGAGTGCTTCGACCAGTACCGGCGACGCATCTTCGATCGCGTTCCGGAAGCTGCTGCGCAGGTGTTCGTCGAGTTGCTGCGTGGTGAGCTTCGCCGCTGTTGACCGATTTTCGGCGAGGGCGCGACCCAACGCGTGGGAGAGAGATTCCATGCCGTCTTCAATCGATTCGAGCATCGCATCCCGAACGACCGCGGCCAAGGCCTCCCGCGTCAGGTCGCTCGGAAGTTGCGACCGGCCCACTACGCGGGCGACTACGTCCGATACATTCGCGAGCACGCCCCGCATGGTCTGGTGGACATGGCCCTGGATGACGTCGAAGAAGGCATCGAGCTCAGGCGAAACGAACGCGTCGTCCATCAACGCGTCGGGGAAGTCATCCGTCGGTGCGACGGAAATCTCGCCGAATTGAGTTCGACCGCCGAACCCGCCGTCTCGCGCGCCGGGAAGGTGGGCCTGCGTGAACGCGAATTCCGCGTGGGTGAAGAAGGGATTGTCTGGAAAGAGCTTGCGCGCGGCGCGGTCGAAGTCCGTCCAACTGCAGAGGATAGGCTCGAATTGCACGCTGGGACACGCGCGGCGCAGCACGTCCAGGGCGTCGGCATCGAGCGGGTTCACCATGGCGACGGTCAGGATCGAGCCAAGCAAGTCAATCGGCAACAAGCCGTGCCGTAGGCAGATATTCTCTGGAATCAGCTCGATGACGGACTCCGCGATCGCGTAGTCGGTCAGTCGGAGATGGGGGACTTTACATTCTTTTACGAGCGTCAGCATGAGCTTGGGCTCGCTGATGAAGCCCAGTTCGACCAGTTCCTTGCTCAGGTAGCTGCTGCGCCGAGCCGCGACGGCCTCGGCCTCGGCGAGCTGGCCCTCGGAGACATAGTCCAGCTCGACCAGTAAACGCCCCAACCGGGAAGTCGAGCGTTTCTCGACGGCGAGTACCGGATCGGCAATGACAGAGTTCCCGCCAGATGGCGCGCCAGATGGCGGCGATGAAGTTCCCACAACGACACCCCCAGATCACAACGTCTTAATTTTACACAGTACTCGGGAAATTGCTCAAACGGCTGGGGCCGCAGGCTGGAAACCTGCGGCACAATGGCGTCAGTTTTTCTTGTAGTGCAGGCTTCCAGCCTGCGTCGTGCCCGCATCTGTTTACCCATTCGCCCCGCGTCTGATACTATGCGCGCTAATCCACCGCCAGCTTAGGAGCAATGCTGCCCAAAATATGGATAAAGAAGCCGCGATTGAAGTCGAAGGTACCGTTCTCGAACCCCTGCCTAACGCGATGTTCCGCGTCAAGCTCGCCAACGGTCATACCGTTCTCGCCCACGTATCCGGGAAAATGCGTAAATACTACATTCGCATTTTGCGGGGCGACAAAGTGAAACTTGAGATGTCGCCTTACGACCTGACCAAAGGCCGCATCACGTACCGCTTCAAGTAACGCCCGGGGAGGGACGCGTTCCCGTGTCCGGCCTGCCTCACCTCGACAAGAATCCCGTTTCCGAACAGGATTGGTTCGATGCGCTGATTCGTCTTGCGCGGTTTCTGCGCACGCCGGAAGGTTGTCCGTGGGACCGCGAACAATCGGCGCTGAATTTCGCGGGCTTTCTCGAAAGCGAAACCAAGGAATTGATCGAGGCGCTCGAACTTCGCGACAACGATCACGCGGAAGAAGAGTTTGGCGACGTCTTCTTCACACTGCTCGCGACAGCGGCAGCGGCCGAAGAAGCGGGGATGTTCAAGCTTCACGACGCGCTCGAGCGGATACATGAAAAAATGATCCGGCGTCACCAACACGTGTTCGGCGACGCCAAGGCTGAAACTCCCGAGGACGCGATTCGCGTTTGGGAAGAGGCGAAGGCCAAAGAGCGCGCGCAGAAGTCGGGTGCGTAACGCGCGTGGAGCTGGCAGCCTCCGGGTAGCGCCGGTTTTGTAACC
>JBGTJY010000199.1:0-9890 GCA_041744855.1 Candidatus Hydrogenedentales bacterium | reverse complement strand
CGCGCGAACGCGCGATGAACCGGCGCTTCATGCGATAATAGTTACAATGCAACCAAAAGGCAGCAACCCTTGAAACGTAGAGCCAAACGCGATCTCGGCGTCCTCGTCGGCGCGGTTGCCATCCTGGCGGGCGTCGTGTTTTTCAACGGCCAGGTGAACCGCAAGGCGCTCGCGGCCGAGATGGACAAGATTCGCCGGGCCGCCGAGAAACAGCGGCGCGAAGAGGGCTTCGAGGTCGTCTCATGGGACCTCATGCGCAAGACGAAGGGCTCACTGAAAAAGGGCGGCACGTTCGCCGAGGAGTTGCATCCGCTGCACGGGCAAAACGTGAACATGATGGGATTCATGGTGCCCAACGAACAATTCCGCGACGTTACGGAGTTCTGGTTTCTCCCCCTGCCGATTGAGTGCTACTTCTGCCTGATTCCGCCGGAAAAGGATGTCATGCTCGTCCAGATGGAGGAAGGCAAGACCGTGCAGATTTATGACGAAGTGGTGATGGTGAATGGAACTTTCAACCTGCACGAGGGACCGGGCGTAAAATTCTTCTACAGCCTAACGGACGCGCTGGTCGCCGCGGGTGAACCGGGGGCGGAACTGAACCGCAAATACATCAGCCCCGAGCACATGGCCCCGCAACACGCGCCCAAGGAAGGCGACATGTTGCCGCCGGTCGACCGAAGCTCGCCGAAGGACTAAGCGCGAGTTTTTTTCACCGGCGATTTTGCGGACGCAGCGGCGCTGCGATTAAATACTGCGGATCACTTCATGAAATTTTCCTGCGACGCGACGGTACGCTGAATTTCTGAGGTGAAGTTCGTTCTCCCAATCGCTTGGGGTTAAGTCGTTGCGAAGATCGATATAGTGCAGGCGGCTGTCCGAAGCGGCAAACGTTTGCAATGTTCTGTTAAACCGATCGATGAGGTCCGAAATAATTTGTTGACGTACGTCTTTGGCGATGTGACCCTTGGCCGTAAGCGCTGGCCTCAGCCATGGGCCTACAAATGAAAAGCCCAGGAAGCGGATTACGGCGCGCCCGTCGGGGACAGCATATCCATAGCCGTGCATGATTACGTGGGCACTTTTGTGTTCGCGCCAAATACTCTGGACGATGTGCTTGTACGCTTGAAGTACGTAGTCATTTAGGATGTAGTTCGCATAGCTTTCCCGGATCGCCGGACCGCCGGAATCAGCGTGATTGAGGTAGCTGAGCAACTCGCTGCCGGCGATGTCGTTGCCGCCTCCGGAAAGCAACACGACCTTGGGCTTGTACCTTTCAACCGCTTTTAGGGTTCGCTCCAACGGAGGCTGCTCCCGCCGCCAATCTTTATCATATTTCGTGCCCCAGGCCATGTTGTCTAACGTGTCGCCCGCCTTGGCTACGTTGTAGATGCTGTAACCGTAGGCACCCTTCAAGTGATCGATGATGTCCAGCCCCGCGAGGCTATAGTCGAACCATGAATCGCCCTCGGCGACCAACACCTGCTTCGCGGAAGCAGCTTCCATGAAACTTGCCTCCGTTTCATCCATCGAGAGGTCTTCCATCGTACTGACAATGGCGGCGACTTGTTCCGCGGTTAGACGGTCCAATTCTTCATCCGTCATCCGGGCTAGGCTTCCCGAACCCAAGGCGCCTGCTGGCCTCGGCAGACGCTCCGCGATGACGCGCACTTCAGGGGAATGAACCGCTCGGGGAGCGCTTGGCACCTCAGGCGCGAGCGCCTGCTCGAATAGTTCGCGTCTGCCCGTCTGGTCGCTCTCGAGGGCGGTTCGAACATGCTGAACGATACTGCTGACTCGCACGCCTTCGTTGGCAACCCACGCAATATCGTCCGGACTGTCAACCCCCTCTCGGAAAACTTTTCCATTACGCATCAGAATGCGGCCTTGGCTATCCGTTTTGGGAACGCCCGAGTGGTGTAATGCTGCCAGTTCCCATTGCATATTAAAGACTGGCGAGCCAGACGAGCCCTGCTCGGTGTCGGAGACATAGTGCAGGAAATCGTCGAGACTCTGCGTAACGTGATTGTTCTTTATCGCGATTTCTTGCGGCCGTCCTGCGGGGTGTTGAATGACGTTCGCTGGTTCGTGGACAAGAATTTTGCCGCTCTCAGCAATTAGCCGCACGCGAGGACGGTCAGCCAATGCCGCATTGTCGGATGAAAACTCTTCAACACCCACGATGGTGAAATCGAGTTCCTCATCCGTGATGAAGAACCGTTGCGGCGCCAAACGAAAAAACGACGTTGGTGTGGATTGTCCATTCGACCGCTCGTAAAAATCGAATTCGACCGCCGATCCGCGAGCTTCGTCCATGTTTGCGAGCACGTGATTGTTCGTCATCATCAGCGCGTGCGATATCAAGAATCCTGTCCCATATCCCAGAAGGGCGCCATTGGATCGAATGGTGACACGGCCGACCGCGTTCGCCATCGCACTTCCGTGATGCAGGAACCTGGCGCCCAGGAGATCGTTCTCCTCGATTATCCGTTCGAATAGGTCTACCGTTTTGTCCGGGTGAATCGCTGAAGGAACGCGCTGAATGACCTCGTCGCTCGCGAGCATTTTTCCGCCCAAGTCGGAAAGCCCGAGCGAAACCATTCGTCGCCAAACGCGGGATGGGTCTTCCGACTCGCGCCAGTCCGCGGCGACTGCTTTCGCGCCGGCTTTCTTCTTCAATCGCGGTTTCGCCTTCTGAAGGCGGTTCGCGGTGCGCTCGATTTGAGCCTGTAGCCGATCCGTAATGGTTTTCATGGCAGTCTCCTTGACCCACAGAACGTGAGTGCAGCCCCTTCTATGACATTAACGAAACATCGAAGACTATTCAAATCTCCTCATACCGTATTATGAACGACACAGAAGCGCTCAACGCGTATTGACCATATCCGATCAATGCCGACGCGGATGGCTGGAATGAACTACTAAACGCCAATAACTACAATTGAATACCCAATTGTGTAAGAGTATCCACAAGTTCCCGCTCTAATAATTCCAACTTCGCCCGAATCATGTCGGCGCCATGGGAGAACGTGTGGTCGCTGCCGAAATAAAAGTCGAGGCGCACATCGGCTTCCATTACGGGAAGTGCGGCTTGGGCGTTCGCCTGTTCATCGAGTAGCACCTCGCGCCAACGCGCGTACAGCTTGGCCGCCTCGGCCCGTTCGGCGGCGGACAACTCGGACCTGTCGCGCATCGCGCGCAGCTCATCGCGCAGTTGGCACGACTCGTAAAAGTTCGCCTCCGTGCGCGCCGTGCGATAGAACCACTCGATGGACGATTGCTCCGCGGCGAACATCAGTTTGTGGCGCTCATCCACCAGCGGACGCGCGCGTTCGAGTTCATCGTGCGCCTGCTTTAGCAGCGACTCCATCTTGCGGTAGAACTTCCCGAACACGGGGACGTTACCGGTCGGCGATGTGACGAATGTTGGCCGTTTCTTCACGCCTTCGGCGTCGTCGATCTCGGCCATGAAGAGATAGTAGCCGTAAAAAACTTCGGGGAGCGGAGCTTCGGGATCGACGCACATGGGATGCGCCGGACCGAGGTAGTACGGGCCGTTGTAGTAGGAGGGCAACTCCGGCGAATACGCGATCGCCTCGGAGACATATCGCCATGCCGCGCGGACGTGCGGACCGGCTGTCTCACCCGCGATCCGCGCCGCGAATGATTGCAGTAACTGCTCCTTATCCGGCGCGGGACTCCACCAGAAAAATTTGTTGATCTCCGTCGCGCTGGTTCCGAAAGAGGGCCTGAACGCCGGAAAGACCCATGCGCCGTCCGCGCCGCAGGATGCGAGTGCCTCCGCACGGTCGACCCAGCGATCCATGCACGGAATATGCGGCAGTCGCGGCGCTTCGAATGCAAGCTCGGGTTCGCTCTTGAGATAGACGGGAATCCCCGCCGCGCGGCACGCGTCGATTTGCGCCTTCGCGCGATCGCCAGGACCAATCAAGTCGATGCTGTAATCCCAGAGGTGTTTCCGGACTCCGTCTTCCTTCGTCACGTATTCGTCTTTTTCGATTTCCGTGAAGAGGCCCGTGCCCGTGTCGAGTTTCGCTATGAGTCCAGCCTGCGCTTTGTCCGCCGACCAAACGTGTTCCGCCGAGTAGGGCCACGCGATGATCTCCGCGTTGGGATTCTCCGCGCTCGCGGCGGACGCAAGTAAGTTGCACAAGTTCGCGACGACGGTCTCCGCGCCGAGCGCTTCACAGCGCGCGCAATTCGTGTGGCCTTTCTCGACTCCGTATGGACGCATGAAGCAATGGTAAAAACCTTCGCCGCCGATGATGAGCACGAGACCGTTCAACTCGGGATCTGTTTTGAAAATACCTGTGACTGTGTCGGTCAGAAATTGCTTCACGAGCGGATGCTCCGTGCAGAGCACAAATTCACCGTCGGCTTTCCACGTTCTCGCTCCGCGAATGTCAAGGTGGGCGGCGAACACCGGATCGTTCTCGGGGAATTTCTGGCGAATGTCCACGAACCCGTAGGTCTTCAGGCCGTGCTTGCGGGCATCCGCGTTGGTTGCCGCGCTGTTCTCCAACAGCCCCTCGACGCGTCGCGATGCCAACTCAGGGATCGCGTCCGAGCGCGAGAGGGCGTAGAGGCTGCCGCCGCCGGAAAACACGGCGTTATAACCCAGGAACACGAGTTCGCGGTTCGTTCCCATCTTCGGCACTGTGCCGAGCCGCACGCGCAAACGCGGCTGGTACGACTGCTCACCGACCCCGAGAATGGGCGCCTCGCGGAATCCGATTTGATCGACGAGCTTCACGACGCCATCGCGTAGTCCTCGGGGATCGCTGCCGCGAACGGCAACGTGATTGCGCTCGACCGCGATCGTGAAACTTTCCTCGATGCCGGTTACGCCGCCGCCTGTGGGCTGGAAACGGACAGTGCGCGCCAAATTCGAAGTCCCTTCCTGAATCGGAAGATCGGTATTCATGCGGTCGCGCATAAACTCTTGAAAATACCCCGCCATGGTTCGCGTCAGTGCATCGGAATCCGCCGCAATACCGATGACCCAATTCGACTCGATTTCGACTTCGCCGTCAGCCGTCTTCGCGGTTTCGTCACGGCTGAATCGCTCGAAATAATTTCGCGACAACGCGGCGTACGGGCTCCCCGCGTAGGCCTCGTTGTATTCCGCACCGACGCGCGCGCCGATCTCCGCGAGTGTTTCCCCATGCGCGGGGAGGCAACACAACGCGGCGAGAAATGCGCAGAGGGTAAGCCTTACCGAATTGCGTGGGCCGATGGACACCATAGGAGACCTCTTTCGATTTGCGGAGGGAAAACTACCGATCGTCGCGCGCGGAATCGATGGTAAGCGCGAGCGGCGAATTGTCCAGATTGCTGATGCGCGCGCAGAAAGCCCAGCCACCGAGGTGTTGCGTAATTTGCAACAGGAGTTCGTTGCGTCCTTCGCGAAGATGGATCGGCACGCGGTCCTGATCCGGCAGGAGACCACGATCCATCGCGTTCGCATGGACCTCCTCGCCATTGAGCCACGCGCGGATTCCGTCGTCGCTGCCGAGCCACAACAGCGCGTCGGCTGCTTCCGCGACTTCGAACGAGGTGTGCGCAAAAGCAGTCGCGTCGCTCGTTTCGCCGAAGAGGCCCATCAAGTTGACGTCCGCGCTTCCACTCGGCGCGTCGTGCGCCCTCCAAACCACCGTGGCATCGCCCACCGTGTACGTCGCGTTTAGATCGATCGAGGGCTCGTTGACGAACTGTTTCTCGAACACGTCACCGGGTTTCCATGGAAAGGGCCCGGCAATATTCCATGCGCGCAGGAACGGCACGTCGTCGCCCGGGCGGAATTGCGCTTCGGCTGAGGCGGGCGGGGCCAGAGTGTCTAGCGCTTCCGCCGCCGCGCGGCGAATCGCCTCGACGGGACTCTTCGACTCGCGCTCGAAGAGGGCTTGGTAATTGGGCTCGTGTAATCGGCCAAGCACGGACAGCACGAGTGGTTTTGTGTCGCTCGCAAGTCCGTCGAATTTCTCGGCGACGACCTCATGCGGCGCACGGCCGCGAAGATATGCGAGCGCGGTGAGCGCGACCGGCTTCAATTCCTCGCCGAACTTGCCGTGTGTTGCATCGATCAGAGACGCCGCGGCGCGTTCGTCACCGTACATCGCCAACGCGCTCAATGCAGCGGCCTTGATCGTCGCGCTCTGCGCCGACTCAAGCAACTCCTCGTACAGTCGGATTGCAACATCCCAATTGCCGCCACGCTCAATAATCGCGTCCGTAAGCAGAAGCGTCGCGCGGGCCAATTCGTCGCGTGCAGGGTCGTCCAAATCCTTTGCCGCCGAGCGGAAACGCGCAATGTCGTCCACCCTGCCGAGGGGTGCCCGTGCACGCGCCGCGGCGCTGCGAATCGCTGCATTGTCATGCGCGAGATACGGCGCAATCGCATCGGCCTGATCGGCGCTATTCATTCGCGCGAGTGTATCGAGCAACGCCACGCGAAATCTGTCGTCGGCCGATTGGAGCGCGTGAGCGAGCCCGCCGCGAGCAGACGCGGAGCCGATGAGCTGCAACGCGCCGCGTGCCTCTTCGCGCAATTCGGCATTCGAGAGCAGCGCAGCAACTGGCGCAACGTCCCAATCGTCCGGCGCGCAAACGCTGATGAGTCTCAGAATCTGGGTCTGTGTGCGCACGGACTCGCTCGCGTTCAACATCGCCGCGAAATCATTGGTTAACTCCCGGCGTTCTGCGTCGCGTCCGGGCGCACTCAGTTCGTATGCGATATCGCGGAGGACATTGAACGCCGTCCAACGCACGTTGAGACGATCGTCACGCAATGCGGGCATCAGCAATTTCGCAGCGGGCAGCCCCTCGCGCGAGAGCATTTGGCGCGCCCCAACGCGCTGCGATTCGTCGTCGCTTTGCAATTGGCGCACCAACTCGCGCACGTGTGTCGATTGACCGAATGCAGCGCCCCCGATTAGAAGCGCAACGACGATAGAGACTTTGGTCATAGGCGCCACGGCGTTCGATACGGGCGCGTCAAGAGTCGATTGGCCGCCGGATCGTTGAGGAACACTTCGCGCTCGCCGTCCCAATTCAGCTTGCGCCTCGTTTTCAATGCGATTCCCGCGAGCAGGACGGCCGCGGTCGATCGGAAACCCTGTTCGATATCCGCCGCCGGCGTTTTGCGCGTGCGGATTGCATCAAAGAAATTATTGTGATGGTCCGGATTCGCCCAACTCGTCTCTGGCGGAAACATCTTTTCTTCGTAGCCGAGGCTCTTCGGCTCGACGATGAAGGTGCCGCGGTCCACGAGCAAGCGGCCTTCCGTGCCCTGAAATTTAATGCCGTAGCCTTTGTTGCCGTATTCGTTGTTGTGCCGCTGTTCCCACGAAACGTTATGGCCCGGATACTCGAGAATCGCCTCGATCGTCTCATAGTTGTCCGCGCCCGGCGAGTGGCGGTAGTTCCCACCGATCGCCTGCACGCTCAGCGGCCGATCCTGCCCGATACCCCAGTGCACGATGTCGACCAGGTGCACGCCCCAGTTCGTCAATTCGCCGCCGCGCGCGTAGTCGTGCCAGCCCATGAAGCCGCCATATCGTTCCGGCGCATACGGCACGTAGGGTGCGGGACCGAGCCACAGGTCCCAATCAAGCCCGTCGGGTATGGGACCCGGCGTTTCGCCTTCGCGCCAGCCGTTCGTGCCCACCCACGCCGTCGACGAGGTGACTTGTCCGAGCAGACCGCCGCGCACGAGTTTCATGGCTTCCTGAAACACGGGCATCGAGCGTTGTTGGGTGCCCACCTGCACGATGCGGCCATACCGCCGCGCGGCATTCACCATGGCGCGGCCTTCTTCAATCGTCGTGCAGACGGGTTTCTCGACGTAAACGTCTTTGCCGGATTCGCAGCCGAAAATGGTCAGCAACGGATGCCAGTGATCGGGCGTCGCAATCCAAATGGCGTCGATGTCGTTCCGATCGAGAACGCGCCGAAAATCCTGGTAGGTATCCGGCTTCTTACTCGTGATCGTCTCAACGTTCGGGACGACTTCCTCGTATTTCTTGCGATACACGTCGCACAGCGCAACGATTTCGCAGTCGGGATTCTGCGCGAGCGAATAGGTGTGGGCCCTGCCCATGGTCCCGCAACCGATGATGGCGATGCGGACGCGATCGTTGGCGCCGACGAGGCGCGCGCGTGCGCTCGGAGCGGACAATAGCGCGCCGGTTGTTGCGCCAAGTTTGAGAAAATTTCGTCGGTTCATTCCGCGAATCGTAGCGCAATTCTTAGGAATACACAATCATCGCGCTGAGACGCCGAGGCGCAGAGAGTGATATGCAAGAAAGAGAAAGGCCAGCCGAGATCGGCTGGCCTTCAAACAGTGCTATGTGTTGTTGTTCAGCTATCCTGCTGAATTCGCACCGGCGGCACCGGCGGGAGCGAGCCCTCGTGCGCCTTCACGTCGCGCGCGAGCTTGTGGTTCTCTTTGTCGGTTAGGAACTTCTCGATATCGAGGTTCACGAACGCGTTGTCGCTGCTAAACGTGTTGTTGCTGATGTAGAGGCCTGAGTCCTTCGGCAGCTTCCCGTCCTTCGCCTTTTCCGCGTTGACGCGGCCGTCCCAAACGATGTCCGGGAGCGGGGAGCCCGCTGCGGAGGACATCATCATGCCGTAGATGCCGTCCGGCTTGCGGCCACCCATGCCGAAAGTGTTGTCGTGAATGTGGATCGCTTCGGGATACGGGTAGTAGTTGGGGTCTTTGGCTTCGCCGTCGCGGCCGGTGTAGGCCACGATCATGACGTTTGCTGTCTCGTTGCCTTCGATGGTGTTCTTGAACACCTCGACATTCCGGTTCGCCATGATCATGATGCCGGTGCCGGTGGGTACGTTGCCGACGATGTTGCCGGCCGGCGCGAAGTTCTTGGTGTCGTTGTTGACTACTTGGTTGTTGTACACGCGCACGTTGTGGCCGCCCTGCTGGGGAAGATTCGGCAGATCGAATACGAGAATGCCGCCGGTGTTGTGGTGCGCGGTGCATCCATAGACTTCCGCGTCGTAGCAGTTTTCGATTTCGATGCCCGCCACGTTGTGCTTGGCAACCGAGTTGCGCACGATCACGTTTTTCGACTGCCCGACATAAATGCCGGCGTCCGACGCGCCGATCGCGACGCAGCCGTCGATCAGAACGTTCTCGGACTCGACTGGGTAGAATCCATACGCGCCGTTGGTCTCTTTCGGGCCGCCGGTCCATTCGGTACGTACCTTGAGTATCGAGATGCTCTTCGCGCCTTTGACCTTGATCGCGTCGCCGATGGTGTCTTCGACGGCAAAATCGCGCAGCGTGACGCCGCTGCTGGTCACGATGAGGCCTTCGCTGCCTGCATCCTGACCCTTGAAGCTGAGAATCGTTTTGTCGATGCCCGCGCCTTTGATGGTCACATCGTCGACGTCGAGCGAAAGACTGCTTTTGAAATCGAATTTGCCGGCGCCCAACTCGACTACCGATCCTTTCTCGGCGAGAATCAACGCCTCTTGCACCTCTTCCTGGGCATTGGGACCGGGCATGATGACTGCGGATGCAGTGAGCGCAATCCCCAACAGCGCTATGGCCGCAGTTCCTACACGAACGTACGAGCTTACCGTCATAAGAAAACCTTTCTTGAGGTTAAGAGCCTCTGCAATGTGACGCTGCAGAAAGCATGATGATAGCGCAAATTCGGTTTGGAAGTCGCCTACTTTGACGGGGACTTCAGCGCAGGAACGCCGCTGGATCGACCGCCCGCCCATCGCGTCGAACTTCGTAGTGGACGTGATAGGTCGTCGCGTTGCCGGTGCGCCCGATTTTCCCGATGAGGTCGCCGCGCCGGACTTCCGTTCCTACTTGAACCAGCCGGGCGTTCAGGTGCGCG
>JBGTJY010000198.1:0-5825 GCA_041744855.1 Candidatus Hydrogenedentales bacterium | reverse complement strand
GAAATCATGAACTTTTCATTCTTTCAGGAAGAAGGCAACGCCTTCATGACAACTCGTAATCGTAATCGACAAAACGGCTTGCTAGTTCGCCGCCGCCTCAATCCACCACGGACTCGACCAAGCCAAAGATCCATCCAACTGCTCGACGCGCAGGTAGTAATAATCGTTGGCCAGCGGCATAGATGGCTCGTTAAAGCTAAAGCTCCGGTCCCGCGGACTCGTCATGTCCACAATGTGCACGCCGATGCGATCGACGTTACGTTCGACCTCCATCTCGTGACTGAATCCAACGTCCGCCGCCTGCGACATACTCACGACAAGTTGCTCCGCCGGCAATTCCTCGGGGGGACGGTTTGCGCCCCAGCGCGAAGCGGCCTGCTCTTGGCCTGCCGCTACCGCAATCGTCAACTGACTCGCGGCAGTGGCGCCGTCGATTTCGAGAAACACACACTGAGCGCGGCCGCGCGTCGTCATATCGAATGTGACGCGATTTGGATTCGCGCCGTCCCGCGCCGCTGCATAGTTGAGCGGGTGCGCATACCAAGGCTGCTGAATCGAGATAATTTCCCCGCCGGCAAGTTCAATACTGCCCCGCCAACGCCGTGCCGTCCTGGGATTCGGCCGCGGGTAATCCTCATCGAACGATCGCGAATCCGAATCGAAAGATAACTTGACCCAACAATGGGGCTGAAATGCCGCAGCGCCAAAGTCTTCCTGGTGAATTACTTCCCCGTTTTTCACCAACGCAATGGAAGCGATCGGTTCCGTGCCCGAAACCTCCGCGTCGAACTGCAGTGTCTTCGGTAGCGCAAGCCGCCTCCCCATGGCATAATCATTCAAACGCGCATCGATCAAAATGCGCTCCCCGGTGGTCGCATAGCTCGCCCTATCGCGCAACTCCATATGAATCTGGTCCGGCGTATTCGCCTGCGCAAACACCGCCGCCAGCCCACCCAATTGTGGCATCGAAACTCCGGTATAGCCGGGATGGCCCGCGTGCGTATCGCTCGAGCCGACGAACCCCAGGTGAAATCCGTTCTGCAAGTACAGATTCGCGAATTCTTCGAACGTCCCATGGCCCGATGCAATCTCCAACAGGCGTTCGAGATCGCTGTCGCTCTTGTTCCAATCTCCCGCCTCGTGAGCATGCGGCACAATCAACACTTCGTTTACAGGATGACGCTCGCGAAGCCCGCGATACAGCGCATCGAGATTCAACCCGCTCTGCACCGGGACGCGCTCGACCGCGCCGCGCGTGTTGTAATAGACATTGTGGTGGCCGCCAAAAAAGTTGTGCCCAGTCCACTCGTAACCTGCCAACGTAGTAAATTCCCGTGGACGCAAATACGCCTGCGTCTTCTCCTGCAAGACCTTCCACTCCCAATCGTCCATCCACAAGTCGTGCTCGGACAAAATCAAAAAGTCCAGCCGCGCGATGTCGCGCCCGAATTCGAAAAATCCATCGGGCCCGCCCATCCCGTCGGCGAATCCCGTGGGCCCGTGCGTGTCGCCCCAAAAAATGCGCGACTCTGGTTTGTCCTTAACCCATACCGGATTGCTCGTCGCCGTAATCGCGCCATCGACAGTGCGCACATCGAATCGATACGTGCCCGGCGAGGGAAGCGTCACTCCCTCCAAAAGCGCAATCGCGCCAGGCCCGCCGGGCACGGAACCGATCGCAGCCCCATTCAGCGACACGTCGAACGCGGGATGGACGCCGTTGACGGTATCGATCGGATTCTTCAACCGATCCTCGCTCCGAATCGCGATATCGAAAGACTCGCCGGGCCGCACGATCGACGGGACAATCGCATTGACATACGCCGTATCCGCCCCGCCGAGAATCGGAAACGACGGACAATTCAACGTAATGAGATCGCCTTCGCCGTCAAAATCCACGAACACATCGAAGCGATACGCGTCCATCGAGGCCTCATGCACCGAAAACCCCGGCGAACCGCCCGCCGTATTGCCGATACTCAGCCGAATCGTGTCGCCCGCGACCAGCTGACGGCCCTTGACCTGGAACTGCACCGATCCCGACAACAGCGCCCCGCCCGTCAGGTCCGGATACCACCGGCTCCAAGGTTCCGCCGCCACAAGCTGCGCCCCCTGACGCGATGCACGCGCGCGCACATATCCACGCCCAGCCGGATTCTCCGATTGTATGCGTTGCCATTTCGCGAAGAGCACGATGCCGCCGCCGGGCGCGATGGCCTTTTGGCCCACCGTATATTCCAGCTCGATCGTCGTGTTCGTTCCAGCGACGCGTGGCGACGGATCGATCAACCGCAAAGTGCCGAGCTGATCGGGGTACTCCTCCTTCAACGTCAACTCCCGCACAACCCGCTGCACGAACCGCGTCACCGTGCGAAACCCCTGCAGTGGATCCCCCACCGGATTCGCCATGGTGTGAAGATGCAACGCCACCCACGTCGGCAAATCCGGCGGAATCGTCCCCCCCGTCAACGCATACGCATTCGCCCAGCGCCAGATTGTCTCCAGCCGCAGCTCACACTCATAGGGCGACATCGCCTCCTGCCCGGCGATCTGCTTCAAATTCTCGACGCGCGCCCGCCAATCAGGCGTCAAATAGTCGGGAGCCACGGGCTCCTGCGCGTGGCTCGTCACCAGACCGGTCGAACAAATCAGACCAATCGCGACCATCCGCGCGGAAAATGTGTATCGAAGGAAAAGCATTCGGAGTTCGGATCGTTACAGAACTTAGCTCGCCGGAACAACACGCCACCGGAACCACGTGTTCGATTCATTCTGGGTTACAGGTGTATCATTTAGGAATTCTGCGAAATGTTCGCACATTCGGGAGATCAAAAAGTGAAACGCATCCAATCGATACTGTTCGGCGGCGCGATATCCGTCCTGTTCACGAGCATCAGCGTAGCCGAGGGTCCCACCTATACCAAAGACGCCGCCCCAATCCTCAACGAGAATTGCGTCGTGTGCCACCGCCCGTTCGGCACGAACCTGACCGGCATGGTCGCGCCGATGGCCTTCTCAACCTACCGCGAAGTGCGGCCCTGGGCGAAGGCAATCAAGACCGCCGTCGTCAACAAAGACATGCCGCCGTGGCACGCAAGCGAAGACTCGCACGGCGTCTTCAAGAACGAACGCACGCTCACGCAAGCGGAAATCGACACGATCAGTGCGTGGGTCGATTCCGGCGCGCCCCGGGGCAACCCCGAAGATGAACCCGCCCCGCCGGCCATCCTCCAGCAACAAGGCTGGTCCATCGGCGAGCCCGACCTGATTCTCGGATTCCCGAAGCCGTTCTTCGTGCCCGATTCCGCCGAGGACATTCAACCGATCATCGTCGTCGACGTGACCGAGGAAATGCTCCCCGAGCCGCGCTGGATTCAAGCGATCGAATTCAAGCCGGGCAGCGAAGTCGTGCACCACGTCGTCGCAATGGCGCTCGACCCAAACGATCCCGATCGCTTCGATAACCGCACCCTCATCGGCCGCGTCGCGCCGGGAACCGACGCACAACGCTACGACGAAGGCTACGGATTCCTCCTCAAGCCCAACACCAAGATTGCGTTTGGCATGCACTACCACAAAGAAGTCGGACCCGGCACCGGCGCGTACGACAGCACGCAAATGGGCATCAAATTTCAGGAAGGCGAAGTCATCCACCCCGTCGACATCTCCGCAATCTCGCACGGCGATTTCGAAGTCCCGCCATACAACGCAAACTGGCGCGTAGGCGGCGCGCACATCTTCGACGAAGACTTCATCATCGTCGACCTCATGCCGCACACCCACCTGCGCGGGACCGCCGCGCGCTACACCGCGTTCTATCCCGACGGCACCAACGAAATCCTCCTCGACGTCCCGCGCTACGACTACAACTGGCAAACCGGCTACGAATACAAAGAATACAAACGCATGCCCGCCGGCACCCGCCTCCAATGGGAAATCAACTACGACAACTCCGAAGCCCACGCCGCAAAAGGCGGCTTCGACCCATCCCAAGCAGTACGCTTCGGCGGCCCCACAACCGACGAAATGGACCTAGGCTTCATCACCTACGCGCTGCAAGAGCCAGGCAAACAGCCGAAATCCTTCGGAGCAGGCAAGTGACGACTGACACAGAAACAAGTAAAACCGCCAAAGAACAAGTTCGCGAAATGCTTGATCGAATCCCGGACGATGTAAGCCTCGAAGACATTCAATACCACCTTTACGTCCGCCAAAAGATCGAGCGAAGCCTTCAGGCCGAACGCGAAGGCCGAGTCGTGAGCCACGAAGAGGTCAAACGCCGGATGTCGCGAAGGGTTGAGCAGTGGCCCGCGAGTTTAACGGTTACGGACGAAACCGCAACACAACTTCATTAGAAGTGACACGGTGATCAATTGCGTCGGTCATACGACCGACTCCCCGTTACCCGATATCCCAAGTAGTGCACCGAGAGACGAATGAAGCGCCTGAAGTAGGCGCGCACGACCTGGAATTGTGTTCTCGTAGAAAATGCATCGGTGGGGGCCTAGATCGAAAGGCAATCGCGTACCTTTTTGAGCAAGTAAGATAGTCGGTTTATCCAAGGCGTGTGCAACCCCGATTTCATAGTATACGTTCGGATTCGGCTCAGTAACTTCTGCGATTACCACCGAAGCTTCCTTTAGTTGGTTCCAAATGTCTGTCAATATGATACCGGGATGCGAGATTTCATCCACGCGAATTGCTTCATACCCGATTTCGCCGAGTAACGGGTGTATGGCGTCCTTATAAACTTCGTTGTAAGGCTCCGAATACTGCATTGCGATAAATGCATTCGGGCGTCGATCGTCGAGCCGAAGTGGTCCGAATGAAACTTTTCGCGTCCCCCGAAACGCCAACAGTCCGAGCCCAGTACCGCCCGTGTTACCGATTCGATCAAAATCGACAACTTTCACCCCGTCGACGAACACTTGTACGCGCTGACCATCCAGCGCGATCTTTATGCGATAGGCGCGATTGGCTTCAAGATTCGTAATCGATCCCGCGCTCGCTAAACGCGTCGGAGTCAAGTTCCGTCCTTCGAGGAGGGTGTACGCATTGTCCCAACCACCCAATCCTGCTGCGTAGTATTCACGCTGGCCATTCGCGCGAAAGACTATGAAGCAGCCCGCTTTCTCCGAAGGCTCAGGGATGGTGATGTCACATTCGATGACGCCATCGTCCACTGAGCGACTTAGGAGAGCAAGTCCATGGCTTACTTCCTCATCAACGCCGCCTTCGTAAGTCACTCTTTGCTCATCTTTTTCAAGATGCCAACTGCCGTACAGACGTATCATTTTCCGAAAGTCAAAGTTGGTCATACAGCCGCCTTTGTGGATGCGCGTGCTTTTGCGAAAAGTGCCGAGGGTGTCGGCATCACGCGCTGGACTTAAAACGCTTTATCTAATGGAAGTGGCCAGTGACTAGTCGACTTGCAAAGCTAAGCGTTCCCAGGGACCAAACGCCTGAAAGGTTGAGGTATGGATTTTTCTGGATCGTTCTTCGCGTTCCTCAAATAGTCCGTGATACATCGCTTCATCTCTTCGGCCCATTGCGGTTCCCGCTTGTCGTAGATTATCACGCGTAGGTGGCGAAGGTCGAACGGAACATCTTCGATTTCGCCTGCTGTAAAAACTACGGGCTTACATGCCGCATGGGCCAATCCGAGCTCGTAGAAAACATTGGCATTCTTCCCGGTAAGATCTGCAAGCAAGATAGTACATTTCTCAATTTGTTCCCAGATCTGCTCGACCACGCTGCCCGTACTAAACAATTCATCCGCTCGTACAGGTTCGAAACCCGCCTCTTTGATTGCCGGTACGTAAATC
>JBGTJY010000197.1:0-2054 GCA_041744855.1 Candidatus Hydrogenedentales bacterium | reverse complement strand
GACCGCTTTTCTCGGCGAACGTGCCGCTCAATTTGCCGTCGGCCAACGCGGCTTTAATATCGATCGTAAAAGCCTGGCCGCCGAAATCCATGTCGTAGGTCAAGGTTAGGCCGCTATCGTCTTTTGCTGCCTCGGTGACGACTGCAGGCTCGGGCGCTTGTTCGGAATTCACGATCGCGCCGATTTTCCCGCCAACATCGACGATGCTGAGGTCCATCGGCACGGCATTGCCCTGGAAGTCCATGCTGAGTTTCCAGTCGCCGACGAAATCCGCCGCCGCGGAGGTGTCGAGCGAAGTCGCGACGGGCGCGGGGCCGGCGTCTTCGGCAGGCGCTTCGGCGGATGCGGGCTTCCCGCTAAAGTCGGCCGTGAACATTCCGCTTTGTTCCGCGAGCGTGCCCGTGAAGGCGCCGTTTTCGACCTTGCCCTGGATGTCGATCGTGAACGCGTTGCCGCCGAAATCCATGGGGTAGGTCAGCTTGATGCCGGAATCGTCCAACGCCGCCTCGGTGATTGCCGTGGGTTCGGGCATGCGCTCGTTGTTAATCGTCGCGCCGACTTTTCCGCCGATGTCGACGACGGTGAGAGTCATCTCGACGGGGTTGCCCTGGAATTCCATCGATAACGCCCATGCGCCGAGGTAGTCTTTCGCCGCGGAGGAATCCAAAGTCGTGGCGACCGGGTCCGCGCCCATGGCCGTGCCGAGGGGCATGAGTAACATCGCGACCGCGGCGAAGCCCCAAACATAACGCTTCATCGAAAAATCTCCTTGGGTGTTGATTTCGCTGTTGGAATTCGCCCGCGATCCACAGAATTTGCGCGGAACGCGGCAGCCCATTGCAGTCATTCCTGGGGTACCGTCCTTCTTGGGGCGGAGGTTCAGTATACCGTTCGCTGGCCTGAGAAAACAGCCGCCTACCCTAAAACCCGGAGCGCTTTCGCGGGTTCCCGGGAGCAGGCTGGAAGCCTGCACCACAAAACTTGTAGTGCAGGCTTCCAGCCTGCGGTCGCGGGTTTACTGTTCGTCCCGCGCCTTGCTGACCGGCGCGCTTTGCACGAAGCCCATCATCATTTCGTCGGTTGATTTCTCGCCGAAGGTGACGCGCTGGTTCGCGTCGAATCCGATTGCGGCGGCCTTTTCCGGGGAGTTGTCGTACCACGCCGTATATTCGATTTTGGTTCCCGCCGGGACCTTCTTCATGGTGTCGTAGTAGTAAACTGTCTGCCACGAGAAATCGTACTTGGGGACGTAGAGCGCCACTTCGCTCGTGCCGTCGGGGTAGAACAGTTCGAATTTCGCCTTGTCGCCGCGCATGTGCATGTGGGGCATCAGGGCGATCACTTCGGAGTCTTCCTTGAACACTTGCGACACGGGGCCGAGCTTGTAGTCGTTCGCGCCGGGCGCGATGTCGATGTTGAAGATCATCAGCGGGCCGGGGCTGCTCACTTCGCGTTCGGGGCGCGTCGAGGTGAGCATGAATCCGATCTCGGATTGGTCCCACACGGCGGTGCCTTCGCCTGGTTCTTTGTGGTAGTGGATATCGAAGGTGACGCGCGAGCCTTTTTGAAGCAGCATCCCGAATCCCTCGGGGTAGACGTTCGCGTCGGTGCCGGAGGAGACGCCGCCGATATATTGCCCGGCGCCGCGTGGTGCAATGTCGCCGGAGATGGGGTCGTCGCGCCGGGGCGGGAGTTTGCCATCTTCGGGCGCGAGCAAGTGACAGTTGAAGTGGTGGATGATTTTGCTGTTCGGTTTGCATTGGAAACCGGTAATCCACATGTCGTGCGGCAACTGCGCGTCGGTCAGGTCGACTTCGAACGCGGTGTATACGTCGTCGACATCGTCCGCGACGAAATACGGCTCCGGCATTTTCACTATCAAGTCCGGCTCGCCGATCATCCATCCGCCCGAATTCGCGAACACGCGCTCCGCGGGCGCATCGCCAGGATCGCCGCCGCTCGCGCCGGTCTCCACCCACCGCACGATGGTCGCAATTTCGGCGTCGGTCAGGCTCCGCTCATTCGCGAAGACGCCGGCGTGCGACGCGTCGGCA
>JBGTJY010000196.1:0-1803 GCA_041744855.1 Candidatus Hydrogenedentales bacterium | reverse complement strand
TTTTTTCATGGTTGGGTGGGGGCGGGGGGGGGGGGGTTGAAACCCGCCGCTACATTGGGGATCTTAGCCGGTGCCTGCGAGCCAGTAGACGAAGCCGATTAACGCTGCTACCACCAACCAAATTGTTCCGAACCCTATCAGATCGATGGGAGTTGGGCGGGGGATTTCCAGGTCGGGATGCTTGAACAATTTCGGCGCGGTGGCGACGGGAATTCCCGGCGGGAGTTCGAATGGCGCAAGGTGGGGTTCCTCCGTCGTGACCGGCGTGCGAAGACAGTTGAATACTTTGTCGAGTTTTTCTTTTCTGACGCGTGGCGTCACGAGGCTCACCAAGGTGCAACTTCCGAAACCCGCGACGAGATAGGAGAACATTTGCCATGACACCCGAAATTTGCCGTCCCACAGCATGAACTCGGGCAGGTTGTCGACCGCCCAGTTGTGAAACATTCCGCGGCTGGTGAACCACATCACGGCAAACCCGACGATGGTTCCGGTCCAGGCGCCGGCGACGGTCGTCCTGCGCCAGAACAACCCCAGCCAGAATGCGGCGCCCATCATGGCCTGAATTCGGAAAAACCACTCGAGACCCTCTGGCACGGTGCCCACGCTGAAGGCGAAGCCGATACTGGATACGACTACGAAAAACGCGGCGATCCGGCCTACAAGGACGTAGTGGGATTCCGGTTTGTCTTTGACGTATTGCCGATAAACGTTTTGGGTGAAAAGCCCTGAGCAGGAGACCATGAACGCGTCGCAGGACGACATGATCGACGCCAGGAGTGCGGCCAAGAAGAGACCGACCAGTCCGGGCATGATTCCGGAAAGAAGATCGCGGGCCATGTTGCCGTAAATAAGATCGGGATTTACGTTGGCGACGCCCGCGTAGTAGACCACACCGCAAAGTCCGGTAAGCATCCACGCGACGGTGCAAAACCGTTTCAGGACGTTCCCCACGGCGAAGCCGACGCGGCCATCCATTTCGGTGCGTCCGCCCGCGCAAACACCCATGATGTGCGGCTGTGTGACAATCCCGATCAGCGCGTTCAACGCGAAAATGAAAATGTGAAATGCATTGATCTCGCCGGGGGCCACGAGACTGAACATGTGCGGATCGCTGATATTCGCTTTCAGTCCCGTCATTCCGCCGACGGCGTTCCACGCGAAGGGCAGAATGATGAACGACAAGACGATCGTTAGAACGCCTTGCACGAAATCGGTCACGATAGCGGCTGCCAATCCGCCGGCAATTCCGTAGGTGACGAAGAGGATCGTCATTGTCACAATCGCGAGTTCTTTTGAGATGCCTCCTCCGGACACGGCCTCTATGGTCGCGCCGGAGCCTAGCAGCAAGACGCCGATATTGACGGTCAATAGCAGAATGCCGACGACGGTGTAGAGCGCGGCGGTGCTTTTGTCGTAGCGGTACTCGAAATAGTCACCGGTTGTAATCGCGCGCATCCGTCGGAATATCGGGGCGATGATCCAGTAGAAGGGAGTCGCGAACAGCCACAACCATTGGTACCAGATGCCGGAAAGGCCGTTTGTATACGTCTTCGACGCAACGCCGACGGCATCGTTTCCGCTGGTTCCGGCGCCGAATGCAAAGAACACCATGAACGCGCGCCCGAAACGGCGGCCGCCCATGAAAAAGTCGTCGGTGTCTTTGATTCTGCGGACGGTCCAAACGCCGATCGCGGTGATTCCGACCAGGTACGCCGCGAGCGCGAGCCAATCCCATAGCGTAATTCCTAGCAGCATGCCGTCATCCTATCGGGAGGGACGCGGTCCTCCGCGTCTGGCTCC
>JBGTJY010000195.1:0-6795 GCA_041744855.1 Candidatus Hydrogenedentales bacterium | reverse complement strand
GCGTCCAGCCAGCCAGCACAGGTGTCCAGCCAGCAGGAGCGTCTATTGGCCTTCCGTCAGTAGTTGGTTGTAGAACTCGCCGAAGCTCACGCCGTTTTGCGATTTCATGAGCTGCATCGCCGAGCGCGGATGTTTGTTTAGAATTCCCGTTACTAAGTAGGGAATTTCATAGCCCCACTTTAGTTTTTTGTGCAGTTCGACGAAGTGTTTCTGGATCAAATCGAGCACCGGCTCCACGTTGTATTTCGGGTTCTTCAAGAAGCCCAGCAACAATTCGGTCGTGCAATTTCCTGCCGCGCGGCCCATGCCGTACACGCTGCCGTCGAGCCAATTGATTCCGCGAATGATTCCTTCGACGGTGTTGGCAAACGCGAGTTGCTGATTGTTGTGACAGTGAATGCCGATCTGTTTACCAGGCAGCGCCTTGATGTATTTGTCCGCGAGCTTTTGGATTTGCTCGCTGTAGAGGTAGCCGAAACTATCCACCAAGTAAATGCGCTCGAAATCCGTCCCCGCGAGTTGACTCAGCGCTTCATCGAGATCGAACTCGAGCACATGCGAGACCGCCATGATGTTCACCGCGACTTCGTAGCCTAAATCGCGCACGTGATTGCCGAGATGGATCGCCTTGTCGATCTCTTTCGCGTAACACGCGATGCGATACATCGCAACGATCGATTCGTCGGCCGGTAGGATCGAATCGTAATCCGTGCGTCCTACGTCGGCCATCACGGAAATTTTCGTGTCGCATTTGTACGCGACTTCGCGCAGCGATTCTTCGTCGCAAAATTTCCACGGACCGAAGTCGGCGACAGCGTACTGTTTCTTATCGCATTTATAGCCCAGCTCACAGTAGTCGACACCTGCCGCGACCAGGGCTTCGAAAACGTCTTTCACGACCGCCGTATCGAAACGGTGGTCATTCATCAGGCCCCCGTCGCGAATAGTACAGTCGACGATGGTTATTTCCGGTCGGTACACGTAAGGAACTCCGATTCGTGGGTATAGTAAGGAACGAAAAGACTACTGTTTGGCCGTTGCGCAAGTCAAATAAGTACCGTGCTGCGAAGCGCTTAGCGTGATTGGAACCGATGGCGGAGGGGTTTGTTTCCCCCGCAAGGAAAAGGGAATGCAACCGATTCGAGTTTTTAGTGTTCTATGATTTGAGCACGGCAGTCATTATGGCGTAAAGCATGTTGTGGCAAGCACTTAATGACAGTAGACTGCGAAATCGACCGTGCGGATGTGTGGTAACTCCTTCCTGGTAGGTCCCACCTCCATTGACGGCTCATTGAGTATTTAGTTGCTACTCCCATGAGAAAAAAGAGAGAAATAATATTCAGTTGCAATTCAGTACGTTTTGAGGCATAGTTCCGCAAGTAGACACAAACCTAGTGGCTACGGGGGTTACGAGCCAGACTTGGCCTGTATTGAAGCCCGCAGAAACTAGCTGGCGTTTAAGCGCCGTTCCGGCGTTCACGCGCCCTATCTCGATCGAATAGGAGGTGAAGACCCGTGCAGTGCGCACTATGTAACGAGCCAATCGACCAGGTCGAATTCGATTTCGGCGATGCGCTCAAGGTCGAAGACGAATTTTGGCACAATGAGTGTTTCGCGGAGTATTTTGACGAAGTGCTCGAGGAAGCCTAAGCGAAGACGCGTCGCGTATTCGTTCGTCACAAAACCAGAAAGAGCGATCTAGCTGTGATTGACTTCAGAATGGTTGAGACAACGTAAAGAAACCTGGGCAGGCATCGGGCCACCCAGGTTTCCTTTTTTTGTAAAGTATTTACTGCTAGTGTGTTGACGCCGGGTTACCCCTGACTGCGGGCCGGCAAGATGGCGAGATTCGGGGGATTCTCGAGTGGAGGCGAGGAGGACCGGCAGCGTAGCGGAATTGCTCTTCCATCGGTAGTTGGTGGTATGCAGCGTTACTTGATGGTATGATCGCACCTATACCTGCATTCTGCGCTGGACCCATGCGGTACGCTGTACTGATTCATCACAAGCGTAAGGGCGAAACTACACCGTGGGCGAGCGGGCGAAGAATTCTTCAAAGGGGACCCTCGACACCGTTCTTCCTTTCGAGCGCCATTTGTTGGAACTCGAGAATCGAATCGCGGATTCGATATCCGAGGAAGAACGCGGCGGACTGCGTAAGCAGCTCCAAAAGGAGCGCGATTCCGTGTATCCAAATTTGAACGCTTGGGAACGCGTGCAACTGGCGCGTCATGGCCTGCGCCCGCGCATGCTCGATTACACGCGCCGCATATTCGACGACGTGATGGAACTCCATGGCGATCGGGCGATCGGCGACGACCCCGCGGTCGTCACCGGCATCGCGCGTTTCATGGGCCAGACCGTCATGATCGCGGGCCAGCAAAAGGGCATCTCGACGGACGAAAAGGTCCAGCGCAATTTCGGCATGGCGCATCCCGAAGGCTACCGCAAGGCGCGCCGCATGTATCAGCTCGCCGAGCGTTTCCATTTCCCGATCATCACGATCGTGGATACGCCTGCCGCGCATCCCGGCGTCGAAGCCGAGCAACACGGCCAGGGTCCCGCCATCGCGGAGAGCATCCTCGCCGGGCTCTGCACGCGCGCGCCGATTTTGTCCGTAGTCTTGGGTGAGGGCGGCAGTGGCGGCGCGTTGGCGATTGCCGTCAGCGACCGTACGTCGATGTTCGAACACGCGATCTACGTCATCTGTCCGCCGGAACGCTGCGCGGAAATTCTCTGGCGCAACGTCGAACAAAAAGAACTCGCCGCATCGGCGCTCCGCGTGACGGCGCACGACCTACTCGAACTCGGCGTGATCGACGCCGTGTTGCCGGAACCCGGCGGCGGCGCGCATCGCAATCCCGAGGGCGCGGCGCAAGTGCTCGCCGAGGAAATCGAAGCGTTTCTGCGCCAGTGCAAAGAGGGCCGTTGGTCGCTCGACCGGCGCCAGGAACGCTACCGGCGCATGGGGGTTTGGTACGAAGAATTGGCCAATGCCCGCGAAGCCGTCAAGTAAGACCGCAGCCGAATCCCCAGCGTCAGCTACCCTGCGCGTGCACGTCCAGCCGCGATGTTCGTCCAATAGCATCCAAAGCTCGGCCAACGCCATCCAAGCTTCGCGGGACGGCGAATGGCGTGTCCGGCTTACTGCCCCACCCGTGGACGGTCAGGCCAACGAAGCGCTCTGCAAATTCGTCGCGGGCGTCCTCCAAATCGCGAAAAGTTCCGTTACTGTGAAACAAGGCGAACGTTCGCGGCGGAAGACGTTGGTCATCCGGGGTATGGGGCAAGGCGAGGTCGATTTGCGCCTCGGTGACGTGACAAAACCGTAGCCGGGTCTTGAATCGGGGAGCGTTCAGCGCGTGGCGGCTTTTAGTTGAACACACTGGTTTTAGATGAAAACATTGGCGCATCAAATTAGCGAAGCAAGCGCGGCCATCCGAGCGCGATCCGATTTCAATCCCGAAATCGCCGTGATTCTCGGCACGGGCCTGGGCGGGCTGGCGTCGCGCATCCGCGCCGAAGCGACCATCCCGTACGGCGACATCCCGCACTTCCCGCAATCGAACGTCAAAACCCACGCCGGCGAACTCGTCCTCGGACACCTGGGCGACAAGCGGATCGTCGCGCTTTCGGGCAGATTCCATTTTTACGAAGGCCATACGTTGCAACAGGTGACGTTTCCGGTGCGCGTCGCCAAGGCGCTGGGCGTCCATACGCTCGTCGTGTCGAACGCCTGCGGCGGCATGAATCCCCAGTTCCAGGCGGGCGACATCATGGTCATCACCGACCACATCAATTTCATGGGCGATAACCCGCTCATTGGGCCCAACGACGACTCCCTCGGCCCGCGTTTTCCGGACATGAGCGAGCCGTATACGCGGTCCCTCATCGAGCTTGCGGAAACTATCGCGCTCGAAAAGGGAATTAAGTTGCGCCGGGGGGTGTATCTGGGTTGTCCCGGGCCGATGCTCGAAACGCGTGCTGAATACCGCATGATGCGCTTGCTTGGCGCGGATGTGGTCGGCATGAGCACCGTTCCGGAAGTGATTGTGGCGGTCCACGCGGGCCTGCAAGTACTCGGGTTTTCCGTGATTACCGACGAATGCTTCCCGGACGCCTTGGCGCCGGCGGAGATCGAGAAAATAATCGCCATCGCGGAACGGGCCGAGCCGGTGCTCTCGGAGTTGGTCACCGCCGCCGTGCAGAAGATTCGGGCGCCCGGAACAGCCAAGAAATAGCCACCGCGGCGCGAAGTCCCGCGTGCATTATTGCATTCGTCTATACTACTATCGGAGTAAGAAGACAGTTCCGGTCGCCTGAGGGAGGCGCCAGGGTGCCGTGATTTCCCGCGCAGACTGGCCTCGTTCTCTAAAGTGAACCGCTAGCCGGAGAAATTGAGCGCTCGCCATGACACTGAACGTTATCCGAGGATTGTTCGTATTCGCCTGCGTCATCATGGGCGTGATCTGGACCAACCACATCCTCGATACGCTGGCGGACCCTGCGTCCACGGAGCCCTCCCGCAGCCCGCTGCTCTTGCAGATTTTCGGGGGCGCGATCGGCGCCAGCGTCGCCGGATCTGTTTTGTTCAGTTTGCGCTACTTTACGCAGGCGATGTTTGAGCGTCTCTTCCCGGTCTTCGTCGCGGTCTCGACTTCGATGATGTTGGGCTACTTCGCGGCGCGCTACATCATGTTGATTTATCCGCCGCCCGAGGGCGATCTCAGCACCCACGTGTTTCTAACGTCGACCATGTTGCTGCTGTTCGGCATGGTTGGTATTTACGTTGGACTGACCAAAGCTTCCAATTGGGAATCTCTCGTCAAAGCCGTCAAAACGAAACAGATCGAATACGGCAATCCCAAAATTATCGATACGAGCGTCATCATCGACGGACGCATCGCCGATATCGTTCAATCGGGATTCATTGAGGGTACCCTCATCGTTCCCCGGTTCGTCTTGCAGGAGTTGCAACACATTGCCGATTCCGCCGACGACTTGCGGCGCAAGAAAGGCCGCCGGGGACTCGACATTCTCAAGAGTTTGCAGGACGACGGTTCGCGCGTCGCACTTCAGGTGATCGACGACGATCCTCAAGAGGTGAAAGAAGTTGACCAGAAGCTCATTCGGCTTGCGCGGCAATACAACGCGAAAGTCGTCACGAACGATTTTAATCTGAACAAGGTCGCGCAAATCGAGGGCGTCGAAGTTCTCAACATCAACGACCTGACGAACGCCCTCAAGACGGTCGCCCTCCCGGACGAACACATGGACGTGAAAATCGTGAACCCGGGCAAGGAATCCATGCAGGGCGTCGGCTACCTCGAAGACGGCACCATGGTCGTGGTGGACGGCGGCCGCGAATTTATCGGCAAGACGGTGTCCGTCATCGTCACGAGTGTGCTGCAGACCGAGCGCGGACGCATGATTTTCACGCGGCTGCAGTCGGGCGTAATGGGCGGCGCATCCAGCCGCATGGCGTGAACACGCAGCTCATCGTGACGGCGGCCGGCCTCGGCGTTCGGCTTGCGGCAGGCGAACCCAAGGCGCTCGTTTTAGTCGCGGGCACGACGCTGCTCATCCGCACCTTGCACGCGTTCGACGCTTGCGGCTTCACTGGAAAAACCATCGTCACCGCGCCGCCGGGCTTCGAGGCGCGATTCGCCGACCTTCTATCCGTGCATGGTTACGGGCATACGACAAGCATCGTCACCGGCGGCGATGCGCGACAGGATTCTGTGGGGCGGGCGCTCGACGCACTCGACTCTTCGACGGACCTCGTCGTCATTCACGACGCGGCGCGGCCATTCGTGGAAGCGCGCGCGGTTCACGAATCCATCCAAGCAGCGGAAATGTTCGGCGCGGCTACGGTCGCGCTGCCGTGTTCGGACACGATCCTGCGCGCCGACCCCAACGCCTTTCTATTCGAAACCCCCGACCGCGCACTGCTATGGGCGTGCCAAACGCCGCAGACATTCCGAGTCGACGTGATTCGCGCGGCGTACGCAGCCGCAAAATCGCGTGGTCGAATCGCAACCGACGACGCCACACTCGTGCGGGAAAACGGGGGCCGTGTTAAGCTAATTCTCAGCACACCGCAAAACTTCAAAATTACAACGCCGCTCGATCTAGCCTACGCAGAATTTCTCCTGAAAAACCGCCTAATCCCCAACCCCAAATGAATTTCTTTCCCCGTACTACAATCCGTCAACTTCTTTGTTTTTTACGGAGAAGTTCACTCCCAACTGTCGTCCACGCAGGCAGTAAGCGGGGACCTCTTTACTCCAAACCTCTGCGTATCGGTGCCCATCGGTGTTCATCTGTGGTGAATCATTTCCCAGTGATCCCCGTGTCCCCGTGGTTTGGTTGCGGCTACGCCGCGCTGTGTTCCCAGTGCCCCCCGTGGTTAAAAGGGCGACTATGACGCGCATCGGCATCGGCTACGATCTCCACCGTCTCGTGGAGGGCCGCAAGCTCATTCTCGGCGGCGTCAGCATCCCGCACTCTCGCGGATTTCTCGCCCATTCCGATGGCGATGCCTTGTCGCACGCGATCATCGACGCGCTGCTCGGCGCTGCCGGTTTAGGCGACATCGGCCAGCGCTATCCCGACACCGATCCGCGTTACAGGGACGCGGACAGCATTGCCCTGCTGCGCGACACGGTCGGTTTCATTCGCGAGAACGGTTACCGAATCGCGAACGTCGATACCGTCGTCATCGCGCAGGAACCGCGGCTGGCGCCCCACGTCCAAGCCATTCGTGAATCGCTCGCGCTCGCGCTGGGTATCGCC
>JBGTJY010000194.1:0-3325 GCA_041744855.1 Candidatus Hydrogenedentales bacterium | reverse complement strand
TTGGCCCATCCGCATCGGTATCGTCATTTTCATGGCGTTGGTGATCGTGTCCGCGATAATCGGCATGGTGAACATGCACGTCGACAAAGACATCACCGAGGTGACGTTCTTTATTCAGGTGTTGGAGCCCGCGTTGAACGTCGTCGTTGTCGGCGGAGTCGCGGCGGCGTTTCTCGTGACACTCGAAACCCGTTTGAACCGCGCGCGTGCGCTCAGGTCGCTGCACCGCCTCCGCTCGCTCGCGCACATTATCGACATGCATCAACTCGCGAAAGACCCTATGCGATCGGGCATGGCGCTGGCCCCGACCGAACTGAGCGGCTATCTCCATTACTGCACGGACATGCTCTCGTTGACGGGCAAAGTCGCGGCGTTGTACGCGCAGCATCTCAACGATGCCGTCGTGCTCGGCGCGGTGAATGAAATCGAAACACTTTCAACGGGACTCGCCGGAAAAATCTGGCAGAAGATCGTCGTGTTGGATTCGATAATCGAGCAGGAAATGACCACGGCTGGCGCGTCTCCGACCATTCGGAAATTGTCGAAGAAAAAGGCCCCGCCGAAAAAGCGAAAGTAAACCAGCGATGTTCGTTCGTCGAATCATTTCATGCGGGTGTGTTGCGTCGCTCCTGTGCGCGCGTTTATCCATGGCCCAGCAATCCGTGGACACGATTGCGCGGACCTTACCTGAATGGAACACGACTTTTCGCAGTGCGAATCCGCAATGGCGCGGCGCCGACGCGTCTTACTCGATACCCCTGGCTGAGGATCGCACGCTGTGCCTTTTTGGAGACACATGGATAGTCAAACCGGACGCGCCGTCGCGCAGTGGCGCGCGCATGATTCGCAATAGTCTGGGCGTGCAACGCGTCGGCGCGGAAGAAACCTCGCCGCCTGAGTATCATTGGAGCGTGGATGCTGGCGTTGCGGTCGAGCCATTGCGACCCGTAACTGGTCCGGGCTGGTTGTGGCCGTTGAGCGGACTGCGGCGCGATGGGCATCTGGTCCTCTTCATGTCCCAGCTCATCGCGAGCGACAAGGGTCTCGGTTTCGAATCGGCGGGAAATATTGTCGTGGTTATCGACAACCCCGATGCGCCGTCAGGCTCATGGAATTCGCGTCAGTACTCGGTTCCGTTTTTCAATCACACGGCGCACGGCGATCTTGTGTTTGGCCTGGCGAACGTGGCGCTGCCGGACAGTAACGAGATCGTCGTCTATGGCGTTCGCGAGGATTGGCGCCGCGGATTCGGCGGGCGCGAATTGATCGCCGCCAAGACCGAAAGGGGCGCGCTCGTCGGGGGAAATTTCTCGCCATGGCGTTTCTACGATGGGCACGATTGGACCGAGAATATCGATTCCGCCGAGGGCTTGTTCGACGAAGCAGCATCGGAAATGTCGGTGCACTACGATACTTCTCGGAATCGGTACATCGCCGTCTACACGCATTTCGGCATGTCGGACGAGATACTCTTGCGGCATGCGACATCGCCTATTGGGCCCTGGAGTGCGCCCGCGATCGTGTACCGATGTCCGGACGTGAAGCGCAGCGAGTACTATTTCTGCTATGCGGCCAAGGCACACCCGGAATTGACCCACGATGCGAGTAAAATGATCGTGACTTATGCGACGAACTCTTCCGAATTCAGTGATCACGTGAACGATCCGGAGTTGTATTGGCCTCAGTTTATCGAGGTCGATTTATCGCGAATTGAGGGATTACCCTTACTAAGTCCTCAAACGAGGCAGACCGATCCACAATGAGTTGCGGAGAGTTCGAATGCGTGTTTGGTGCGGGTGCGTGACGGTGGCGATTGCCAGCATGGCCATGGCCGACGAGTTTTCGTATGACGACTACGCCGAAGTGTTGTCGGCAAACGTGAATGACGAGGGATTGGTGAACTACGCAGAGTTGAAATCGAACCGCGGAAAGCTCGACGGTTTCATCGCGTCAATGGGAGCGTTGTCGCAATCGGAATACGACGCGTGGGACGAGCGGGCGAAGATCGCGTTCTGGTGTAACGCATACAACGCGATCACGTTGCAGCGCATTATCGATCATCACCCGATTAAGAAAGGCGGGATCATCGATGGGCTGCGATTTCCCGAAAACAGCATCCGGCAGATTGACGGCGTGTGGGAAAAACTGAAGACGACGGTGTTGGGCGAACCGATCACGCTCGACGCGATCGAGCACCAAGTGTTGCGTGCGAAGTTCAACGAGCCGCGCATCCACATGGCGATTGTGTGCGCGGCGCTGAGTTGTCCGCGCTTGCGCAACGAACCCTACGTCGCCGAGCGGCTGGACGAACAACTTGCCGATCAGTCGCGAAACTTCTGCGGGAATCCGGGTAACACACGGATCGATCGGGCCGGGAATCGCCTGTATTTATCGGCGATTTTTGATTGGTTTGACGAGGATTTTACGCGCAATTACACGCCGAAAGCGGGATTCGAGCATTTGCGCAGCACGGCGAAAGCCATTGCGCACTTCGTAAGTTTGCACGTGAGCGACGCCGAAGCGGAATATCTGCGGACCGCGAAATACGACGTGAAGTTTCTCGACTACGATTGGACGCTGAACGAGCAGTAGCGCGGCGTCAGGTTTTCTCGGGCAATTGTTGATTAAAGCGGAGTCGATTGCCGAACGGGTCTTGAAGGCCCATTTCGAGCGAGCCGAATCCCGAATCACCTAGGCCAGGCCGATAGTATCCGTAGCGCTTGCCGATGAGCAGCGCGTGATAGGCCTCGATGCCGTCCATCTCGATCATGATCGCGGAGCCGGGACACGCATCGCCGTAGTGCTCCGAGAGATGAATGACGCAGCCCGCTTTCGAGACTTGCATGTATAGCGGCAGGTCCGGCTCGAAGCGGTGTTCCCAATCGATCGTGAACTCGAGGAAATCGATGTAGAACTCTTTCGCCTTCGCGACGTCGAAGATGCGCAGGATAGGGATGATCGGGCCGAGTTTCATCGGTGTCTATTGTCGCACAATTCCAGCCAGTCATTCCTGCGAAAGCAGGAATCTCTCGACTGAACTCGGGTTGTCAGATCATTGGAGAGATTCCTGCTTTCGCAGGAATGACGGAGTGAGGCAGGAATGACGGAGTGAGGCAGGAATGACGGTGTTCGGCAGTGCGGATCGTTTTCAGATGTCGATGTACGGTGCGATGCGCGCGGCGACTTGGCTGACGATATCCTGCACGCGGTAGGCGCCGTCTTCGATGCTCTGCTTTGCGCGCTCGATGCGATCGGCGCGGATGGTCTCGGCGGGCGTCGCTTCGGATACGAGCCGGCTGCGTGCGGAGGCCTCGGCGCTGAAGAT
>JBGTJY010000193.1:0-4900 GCA_041744855.1 Candidatus Hydrogenedentales bacterium | reverse complement strand
GACCTCCTTATTCCAAACCTCTAGGTATCGGTGTTCATCCGTGCCTATCGGTGTTCATCCGTGGTGAATCATCTCCCAGTGATCCCCGTGTCCCCCGTGGTTTACTTGTGTCTAATTAAGCCGTCTCCGTCCGCGCCGCCTCGTGCAATCCATACCGTTCTATGCCCATGTCCCGCAGCTTGAACTTCTGCACCTTCCCCGTCACCGTCAACGGAAACGCGTCCACCACCTCGACGTAATACGGAATTTTGTAATGCGCGATCTGCCCCTTGCAAAACTCCCGCACCTCCGCCGCCGTAATCGCGCCCGGCTCCACCGGCACGACCCACGCCGACACCTGCTCGATAAACTTCGCGTCCGGCAAACCCACCACCTGCGCCTCGCGAATCTTCGGATGCATCAGCAAGAACTCCTCGATCTCGCGCGGATAAATGTTCTCGCCGCCGCGAATAATCATGTCCTTGATGCGCCCCGTGATCCGATAATTCCCCTCCGGCGTGCGCGTTGCAAGGTCGCCCGTGTGCAACCATCCCGCTTCGTCGATCGCCGCCGCCGTCGCCTCGGGCTTGTTGTAATACCCAATCATCACGCAATGTCCGCGTGCCCACAGCTCGCCCTGCTCGCCGTCAGACACGTCACGTCCCGACTCCGGATCGACCACGCGCACTTCGACGCCCGCTATCGGCGACCCCACCGTACCCACGCGCGCCTCGAGCGAGTCCGTCGTTTTGCTCTGCGTGATAATCGGCGACGCCTCGGTTTGCCCATACGCGATCGTCATTTCCGTGAGGTGCATAACGCTCGTCACCTGCTTCATCAGCTCGATCGGACATGGACTCCCCGCCATGATCCCCGTCCGCAACGATCGCAAATCGAACTGCTTGAACTCCGGACTATGAATCTCCGCGCTGAACATCGTCGGCACGCCATACAGCGCGGTGCACTTTTCCGTCTCGACCGCCGCCAGCGTGGCCTCCGGTTCGAACGACTCCGCTGGGATTACCATCGCCGCGCCATACACCGCGCACGTCAACGTACCCAACACGCACCCGAAGCAATGGTAAAACGGCACCGGAATGCACAAGCGATCCGTCTCGCTGAAACCTTGCCGCTCCCCGCAATAAAACGCGTTCATCAGCAGGTTCCGATGCGATAACGTCGCCCCCTTCGGATCGCCCGTCGTCCCCGACGTGTACTGAATGTTCACCGGATCCGAAGGCTGTATCTCCGCATACCCGCGTTCGAGCCGTTCCGCCGGCACATCTTTCGCCAACGCGATGAACGTCGACCACGACATGATCCCGGAATACGCCGACACGTCCTTGATGCACACCACATGCCGCAAACACGGAAACGCCTTCGACGACAACTCGCCACCCGCGCGCGCCGACGCAATCTCCGGCACCACCTCCGCGACCACCTGCTGGTAGTCCGAAGTCTTGTGCACGTCCGTCAGCAACAACACCCGCAAATCCGCCTGCTTCAGGATGTACGCGAGCTCATGCTTTCGGTAGGCAGGATTCACATTCACCAGCACCGCGCCGATATACGCCGTCCCAAATTGCGCCAGAATCCACTCCGGCCAATTCGTGCTCCAAATCCCGACGTGGTCGCCCTTCCCAACGCCCAAGGCCAGCAACGCGCGCGCGGTCTCCTCCACGCGCCGCGCAAACTCCCGATACGACCAGCGCAACCCCAGTTGCGGAAACACCACGGCATCCCGATCGCCGAATCGCTCGACGGTCCTCGCCAAAACCTGCTGAAACGTCAGCCCATCCACCCAAGGCGCGCCCATCGTCCAGTACCTCCAAGTTTCGCCTATGGCATTCTACCGGCGCAGTGCGTATCGGACAATTCCCGAACGTCTGCATAAAACTGCGCATAGACTGTCATTCCTGCGGACGCAGGAATCTCCGCGCTAAACTCACGGCCCCGGTGCTAATCGAGAGATTCCTGCTTCCGCAGGAATGACAGTCAAACTAGAATTCCGGAGGAAACCGCGCATGGACCACTACGAAATCTGGTGCAACCTAAAAGACTCCACCAAAGACCTCGAGTTCTGCGACAACATCCACACCTACCTCGGCCGCCTACGCGACCAAGGAAAAATCGCAGGCTTCACCATCCGCCGGCGCAAACTCGGATTCGGCCCCTCGCAGCTCGGCGAATTCAACATCACGATCCAAGTCGAAAACCTGGCCCAACTCGAGCAAGCCTTCCAAGTCGCCGCCACCCGCGGCCCCGACATCGAGCCCTTCCACAAAGCCGTCTACACAATGGTCAAAGACTTGACCTTCGCATTGATGCGCGACTTCCCCGATCCCGTCCGCCAAAGAAAGTAATCCTGGTACCGCCGCTTTCCAAGCGGCGAGTCTTGACGATGTCGACGGCGTGCCCCCGACTCGCCGCTTACAAAGCGGCGGTACCAGGGAGCGCGGCCTCGTATATCCCGATCAACCGCCCCGTGATCGCGTCCCAGCTATACGTCCCCACCGCCTTCCGCTTACCCGCCTCGGCCAACGCACGCCGCCGCTCCGAATTCTCCGCCAGCCCACTCACAATGTCGACGAACCCGCTCTCATCCGCCAAATCGAACAGCACCCCATCCGCGCCATCGTCAACGAAATACGGCACGCCGCCAATCCGATGCGCGACCACCGGCAACCCCGACGCCCACGCCTCCAGAATCACAATCCCAAACGGCTCGTGGATCGACGGCAACACAAACACGTCCGCGGCGTGATAGGCGTCCGACAACTCCGAACTCCCCGCGGCGATTCCATCGATGATCGTGACGTTCCCGCCGACACCCAAATCCTCCACGTCGCGCTGCAATTCCGCGCGATACGCGGCATTCGTCACGTGGCCGATAATTAGCACGTGCACATTCGGATTCCTCGCGAGCAACGCCGGCAAATTGCGCACCAAGTATCGCTGGTTCTTCTGCGAGTCAATCCGCGCAATGCTCACGAGCACGAATCGATCGATCGGGATTCCATACTTCGCGCGAAACCCTTCCCGATCGCCCCGCGCGAACCGCGCCGGGTCCACGCCGTTCGGCAAGTGAATGACGTTCTTCTCGGGCAACGCCTTCTGGGCCGCGATACGCTCCGATTCGCCGACGCAAATGATCGCCGCCGCATCCGTCAACACGCGCCGCGACCCGACCCACATCCCCAGTGCCTTGCCCCACTCGATCGCGCCTTTGGCGGCAGACCCCTGCGTCGCCGCCTCGCCCGCGGGCACGTCGAAGTGCCCGCCGTGCAGCGAAATCACATACGGCAATCCCCGCCGCCGCGCCACGTAGCGCCCAATCCCCCCGATTCGATTCCCCACGTGCAGATGCAGGAGGTCCACGTCGGGCGCGCGCATCAACGCACGCATCAACGAAAACGAAAACGGACTGCCCCCCTTCTTGTCCAGCAGCCTTTTCGCTTCCGCGCTTAATCCGAAGTAGGGATAAAAATACGGCGTCCGCATGACGCGCACGCCGCCGATCGACTCGCCATTGTTCGACGCCGTCGCGTTCGTGCAGAAGATTTCCGTCGAATGCCCCGCGCGCAGGAGCTCCTTGCAGGTCTCGAGGATGACCGTCTCAGTGCCGCCCCAATCCTCTGGCGCAAACCGCCGCGCTACCTGCAATACCTTGATGCCTCGTCCCGTCCTTCCGTCAGCGGCGAACGCGCGCGCCACTTATCCCTGGCCGAACCACAATACCCTCCGGATACGTCGGCTCGCGCAGTTCCTCGAAATCCGGCGGCCGCACCGGAACCCGCCGCACGAACCGTACTCTCTGCCCGAATCCCTGATGCTGTTTTATATAGTACAAGGAAGCAAGCGTCCCGGCGAGCACGTGTATGAGGAAGTAAATCGGCGTATGCCGGTACGCGTATTCGGTCAGACACTGCAAATGCATGCCCGTGATCCCAAACGCGATGCCAATCGGCAACCTGGACCAAAGCGCCGGATTTCGTCCCTTCCAAAACGCATAGGCCATGAAGTACCACTGTCCAAACATGGCCACGAACAGAAGGGCCCCGGGGATTCCCAACTCACCCACGGTCAACACCGCGATGTTATGCGCTGGCGGTGCAATCTCGTGCTCGCGTTCGCCGCCGGTCGTGCTTCCTGCCAGAGCCCCGGTAAGGTCATTTAAATCTTTCGGATAAGGGGACGACTCCAATCCAATCTTCGGGTAATACTCCTCCGTCACGATATACGACCAATTGTTCAGCCCCAGTCCGAAAAAATGATCCTGCACCACGAGATAGCCGAGCCGGAAATACATGCCACGGCCTTTATCCGAAGTGACGAATTCCTCCGTCATCGAACGCGAGAAGAGTCGTTTGGCCACGCTATCCCACGATTTGGCCACGCCGGCCACGGTCACGATAAATACGATCGATAGTATCGCTAGTTTACGGTTCGTGATCGGGCCGCCCATGCACGAAGCCAGCACGCCGAACATGACGACGATGATCGTCACATAACCCGTCCGCGACAGCGACAACACCACCGTCCCCGCGGCAAGCAACGCGCAGAACCCGCACAGATTTCGAAGCCACCCCTTCGTATTCGACAATCCCGCCGCGGCGAGGATCGGCGCGACCGTCACGCAGTACGCCGACAAATTATTCGGGTGCATGAATGGTCCTTCGACGCGCACCCGCCCAGTGACGTAGCGTTGATAAATACACATCACAGCAACGTAAATGACCCCGGCGCACAACGCCAACAGGAGAATTCTCAACTCGCGCTCGCCGCGCACGAACAGCGCCGCCGCCAGGAAAATAAAAATCCCGCGAAAAACCTTCGACAGTTCGAACAAGCCGAAGAGTTTCGGCTCCGATATGCCCACATTGAACGCGCAATACAAGAAGAACAGGACGACGACAGCGAA
>JBGTJY010000192.1:0-3335 GCA_041744855.1 Candidatus Hydrogenedentales bacterium | reverse complement strand
GCTGGTGCGGCAACGCGTGACGCAAATCGGGCAGCGGATGACAGCGAAGTTACAGGCGATCCCGCAGATTACCATCGCGGCGATCAATGGCGGCGCGCTCGGCGGCGGCGCGGTCATCGTCTCGGCGCTCGATTTCCGGATTGGCGCGGAAGGCTGCTTCGTGTCGTATCCGGAAATCAACCTGGGGATGAATCTCAGTTGGTACGGCCTCGCGTTGTGCGTGCGGCTCGTGGGACCCGCGCGTGCGAAACGGTTCGTGATCTTGGGCCAAAAGGAAAGCGCGAAGACGTTGCTTGAATGGGGATTTCTGGACGAGGTCGTGCCGGCCGAACGGCTGATGGGACGGGCGGTCGAGCTTGCGGAGCTGTATGCGAAGCAACCGCCCATGGCCGCCCAGATGATCAAGCGCAGCGCGAACGCCCTCGCCTCGGCGCTCGATCAGGCCATCATGCACATGGACACCGACCAGTTCATGCTGACGACGATGTCAGAAGAGTATCGAGAGGGAATCGCGGCGTTTCGGGAGAAGCGGACGCCGGATTTTTGATTGCCATACGGCCATACCTTCTGGTACGGTTGTATATATGAAGACAACCGTAGATATTCCCGATGCTCTTTTTGAAGAAGCGAGAGAGACCGCGAAGCTTCAAAACACAACGTTGAAAGCGCTACTTGTTGAAGGGTTGCGGGCCGCAATCAATAACCGAAAAAAGCCGGAAAAATTTCGATTGCGAGATGAAAGTTTCGGTGGAGAAGGACTGACGCCGGAATTCCGTGATGCCACCTGGGAACAAATCAGGGACATGACGTACGAAGGCCGCGGCGGATGATTGCTGTCGATACGAACTTGATGATTTACGCCCATCGGCAGGATTCGATGTGGCATGAGCGCGCGGCCGCCTTACTGCGGGGGTTAGCCGAAGGGCGGGACCGTTGGGCGATTCCGTGGCCCTGTGTGCATGAGTTCATAGCAATTGTCACGCATCGGAATGTATTTGCACCTCCGACTTCGCTCGAAAAAGCGATGAAGCAAATCGAGGCTTGGCGTGAGTCCAGCAGCGCAGTCTTTCTCTCGGAATCGGGAAGTTACTGGGAGGTTTTGCGGTCTGTGCTCTCGGCTTCAAAGGTTATAGGACCGAGAGTTCACGATGCTCGGATTTTTGCGCTGTGTCGGCATCACGGCGTGAGCGAGATTTGGTCGGCAGACCGGGACTTTGCTCGATTCACGGGGATCCGGGTCAAGAATCCGCTAGTGCTCTGAATCGAATTCAGATGCAGGCGGTTCGGGCGACGGCCATGACTCGAAGCGCGAATTCTTTAAAACCCCGGTCCAACCTGCTCGGTCCAACTCCTTGAACTTCAAGGAGTAATCTCGCCATCGACACCCCGAACCCACGCCCGCCCTGGGCCGCGGCGCCCATGCGCATTGCTGAGTCGCTCGATGCCTCGCTAGCGGCCATGCGCCGGATCATGATTGACCGGTTCGAGCCGACGATTTGGGCCTGTTTCGGCGTCATCATTTTCCTAGAAATGCAGTTCAACAATCTGCGCTTTCCGGCACTGCATTTTGTGGATGAAGAGTGGGAAGACCGGAGCATTCGCGAGCAGGCACAGATATTCGTCGACTATTTGGATTCGCACGGCATCGCGGTATTTGGAATTGCGATCCTGATGCTCGTGGGCTATGTCATCGCGCTGACGGTTACGCAATGGTTGCGCACGCGGGCCTCGCTCATGTTCGTGCGCGGCGTGGCCCTTGAAGATCATCGCATCGAGGCGAACTGGCACGCGGTTAAAGCGCACCATCAGTCGTTGTTCGTGCTGAGCTTCGCGCTGAAATGCATCGCGCTGGTCGGCCACATCATTGCGGTGGGCGCCGCGGCGGGGGTGCTGATCGTTTTTGGCGTCGATGAGGTCGTCAGTTTCGTGGGCGCGATCCTTTTTCTAGCACCCATCGCAATCGTCTGGACGCTCTTCATGATCGTGCTGTGGGCGATCGGCGTGCTGCTGCGCGAGTTCGTCGTGCCCCTCATGTGGCATTTCGACCTTCCGTGCCTCGACGCCGCAAGCACACTCCGAGAGATCATTCGCGAGAATGTATTTCCGTTCCTCGGGTTCTTTCTCGCGTTGGCGGGTTTTCAGGTTGTTATCGCGCTTGCGAGTCTCTGCGTCGGGTTCATGACCTGCTTCATCGGGTTCATCCCCGTCATCCAGCACTCGCTGCTTTCGCCGCTCTACGTGATGCAGCGCGCCTTCTCGATCGCCCTCCTCGAATCGATGGGCGACGAATTCAAGATGACGCGGTGGGACGAAGAGTTGGATGCCGTTCGGCTCGAGCCGACGTTGCCCGACGACTAGTACCGGGACTCGCGCGCTTTCTTGTACTTCTCTTCGCGTGTCTCGCGGCGCTGTTGTTCTTGTGGATCGTCCTTATCGAAGCGCCGCGTGTGGCTAAAAATAAGGAAGCGCACCTTCTCTTTCTCATCGGTCCGTTGATGGCGAAACAGGCTGCCAATGATGGGAAGCTTGATGAATCGATTGTCGAATGTGCCGTCGCCATGGTCCTCGTTGTCCAACAACGTGAACAACGGGATATCGACCAGTTTCAGTGAACTCGCATCGCCGTGTTCCTCCGCTTCCACCAGCGTGGTGAAGGGAAGATTTAGTACGCTTACTTCTTTGTGGTCGTCGCCATGCTCTTCTCGTTTCACGAGCGAGGCGAACGGTACATCCAGCATCGCGGATTTGGAATGGTCGCCCTCGCGTTCGTAGGAGTATCCCTCGGCAATCCACAGGTCGAGAAACTTCACCTTTTCGCTGTCGTCATCCTTGCGCAATTTCAGGACAGGAAACACAGTCGCGCGGGTCACTTCGCTCTCCGGTCCATCATCGCATTTCGCTAAGGGTTCGGCCTCCACCGGCTCCGCCGCCCCATCGCTTGGCGAGGTCCCAATCGATTGAAGTGTTTCCAGCGCGCCAAGGCTATTTGGATATTCCGAGTCCGGCGCGAATTGGCTGCGGGAATCGTCCGCCGCGGCCCACAAAGTGCACATCGTCATCGTGAATACTTCCAGGCTCTTAGCGAACATGGGACCCCTCCGCGCCGGTCAAAATTTACCCCAACAAAGAACACCCTGCGGCGATTAGACGCTTGAGCGGACCAAAAAGTTCCAACCCCGGTAAAAGGACAACTTCGAGGGAAATCCTGTACAGTGATCCGATGCGTAATTTGGGAGGACGCTAGAATGATTTTCGTTAGCTCACTGGTCGCTGCATTTGCATTCGCGGCAGATACACCCGGGGCGGCGAACACCGTGCCTGCGGGCGAATGGCGG
>JBGTJY010000191.1:0-4212 GCA_041744855.1 Candidatus Hydrogenedentales bacterium | reverse complement strand
CACGACGTGAACCTGAACGGTTTCGTCCACCGGGTTCGTTAGTCCCTGAGCTCCGGCATTGTCGTTTTGGGTATGCCGGTGGGATTTGCTGAGTTGCTTCATCGCTGAGACGTTTGAGGGATCGATACACCGTTTTTTTGCGGCGTCGATTGCCGGCTGGATGGTATCGCTCCAACGTTCCCAAAGGATGAGCCTTCCTGCCGCACGGCTCCCGCCGGCGCCATCCTCGAAGGAGCGTCCCATTTCGAGCAGGTCGTTTGGCACCCATTCGTGATAGCCTTCGACTTCAGGATATTCGGAACTCTCCTTATGATGCTGCATTTTCTGAATAACCCGATCCACGATCGGGATTTTAAGATGAATAAGCTCGATGTTCGGCACCTTCGTCGTTTTCTTTTCCGTCTCGAATGCGAGGCATTGGATGGTCGGCACTCCGGCCGGGCCAAATTCCTCGATGATAAATTGTTGAAAGTATTCGAGAATTTGTAGACCGGTGCTGCCGAGACCGATAAGTAATGTAGGCCGCAGAACTGGCATGAGAAGCGCCTCCCAAGTTGCGTTGCGATGTAGGTTCGGTCGAAGAATATTTATCTTGCTTGTATCGCTGGCTTGCCGGCCGGTCCCTTCTCGTCCGGGCCGCTGAAGAGATTGACCGCGAGGCCGACAAGTACAACGGCAGCGACGAATAACCAGAAACAATTGACAAACGTAATGTAAATCCAAGGCCATGCTGCATTGGGTAGCTCGCTGGAGGGATTGATTCCGCCTGCGTACCAGTCCCGCCACCATGCGTTATCCCAGACGAGGACGCAGGTGCTAATTAGGACCAGTGCGAACGCCCACGCCCACGCGTTGTAGACACGAACCTCGATTGGTTTGTCCTTGTAGCGATCGAGAACGCCAAATCCCAGCGACAAAACCGCAGCGACTATGATCGAGGCTCCTGCAAAGACAATTAGGAAGATTCCGAACTCCGCTGCCCAGAACGCTAAAAGCGGCCAAGCCTCGTCTCGCATCCATACAATAAAGGCGTCTACCATGGCGAGTCCTCTCTGTTTTGCCGGTTCTCTTGCTCCTCGTTCTCCTCGCTGTCATCCGTGCTCTCGCTGTCGTAGGTGAACTCCAGCGGGTTCCTATCTGATTCGGCGACGTCTGGTGTGAAAGGATTGACGTACGCACCGTTTGCCGAGCCGGTATTGAATTCCATACGGACGCGTTCGTTCTGTTTATTAAGCACTTCGAATGCATCGCCGGACTTGAGCAATTTGTCGAGGTCAAAGTCTGTCTTGCCGGTGTCTGGGTTTTTCGCCACCCGCACGTGGAACACGGAACCCTTTTTACGGCACTCGAGGTAATCGTTGGGAGCGTGAATTTCGTCCCACGCCTCGTCGGTTCCGTTTCGCTTCTCGAAGAGAAAAACGCTCCCTGGCGCAAGGTCGATCGTTTTAGATTGTGATTGATACCGTGTGGGTTGCGGTGGGGACAAGACGATCGTAAAGGCGCTCCGTCGTTCCCGCCGCCGTTTGAATGCGACTATCGTTCCACCCACTAGAAGCCCAAGGATCAAAATGCCGGCCACCCCCCCAACTCCGCTTCCAGAATTCTCCACGGGGATCTGAATGAACTCAGATCGGTTATTTTCGCTGTCCTTACTGGCGAGCTGGATGATTTCCGCCGAATGAAGCAGAGACGTCTCGTACTTGCCTGTCCCCGCGTCAATCTTTTCGTCTATCGGGATATCGAGGTCAATCCATTCTGCCGCGCCCAGCGGGTCGGGATTGCGGCGCTGAATGACGATCTGCAATCCATCCTGGTTGGGCTGGCGCCACGTAATTCTCGTAATACCAGTCTTGGGATTTCGGAGGGCCTTGGCTCGCGAGACCGCTAGGAGCGGCGATGGTAGAAATTCGCCGACAACGAGCGGGACGTCCACCGAGTCCGAAAAACCTTCATATGGAAAATTCGGCAAATAACCCCGCACTCGTATGGCGGCGACATCCGCAACGATTTGTAGACCATCCCACGATCTTGATTGCGCATTGTGGACTGGGTCTTCGCGCCTCCACGTCCCGTCCGGTTGCGGCGTTTCGACGATAATCTGATGGAACGAATCGTCGGGTTTTTCCCAAGTAAGTCTAATGGTCTGTAGATTCGCATCCACGTTAGTAGCTGTACCGACAGCGTTCTCCGGGATCTTGGGAATTCGGGGCTCGTCCTTAAACGGGACTCGGACGGTCGTATCGGAAACATAGTTCAGCGGAAGCGCCCCGTCTGCCGCGGCGAATTCGAGCCAAGCCCAGGAACCACGTTCAATTCGGTATTTCGCCGTCTCAAAAGACAATTGCTCTCCTGCTGCCACGGACTCCACCGTCGAAATGCTCTCCAGGGGTTGGGCAAGGCCGCCTTCGCTTGCGGCGAGCTTCACAACGATCGAGGGCGAACGTGGACGGATTACGGTTATCCGCTGGTTCGCATCGTCCCAACGGGCGTCCGGAAATGCAGTATGTATTGCTGTTGAACCTCTCGATCGCATTCCTTGGGCGCTCTCCGCCACGACACGGATGAAGTACGACCCTTCGGCAATACGGTCCTTGAGAGGTTGGCTTGTGTATTTCCGTTTTTTCTCTGCAGCGATTATCCCGCCTTCGATTGGCCGCCAGTTTTCGCCGTCGATACTAGTTTCGACCACATAACGGCTTGCCAATTCCACAGCCAACGGCTGCCCTGCCGGAACGCCTGCAAACGCTGGTCGCTCAACCTCGCTCGGTGCGAAACCCACGGTATAGGTGCAGGTGGATTCGTCGGTCTGAATAACATCCAGATCGAGCTGGACCGGCGGCCCCGGCGTCTTGCGGCTACTAACTTCGAAGATCATGATGCGGGCTTCTCGTGGCGGTCCTTCGGGGCCGAATGCGTTGATTGCCCGTTTGTGCATCGGATGTCCCGCGTCGTCGTAAGCAGAACGCCAGTAAGCCACGCGTTCTGCGTCGCCCAGTAAGTCCAATCGATAAACCAGCTCAATGCGGCACGTTTCGTCGACACCCGACGAAGATGAGAAACGCCCGCTCAGGCTGGGGTCGTGCTGGCCATCCGAAATGTAAACCCAGTAGGCGAAGGCTTCTTGAGTGGGATCGAAAAACCGTTCGCATACCAATCGACGCACGCCGTCCAGGTTCGTATTGTTCCCGGTGAACTCGACGGGAAGCAGGCTTTGCAGCCGATCGGGATCGAAAGCATCGCGCTCAGCACGAATCCACGACGCGTTCCACTGCGCGGGATCCGCTTTGTCGGCAAACCATGCCAGCGACAGTACCGTGTTCCGATCGTTGCCGCTAAGCGCCAATGGAAATGGCCGAAATACAGATAGGTCAGTATATTCTTGAAGCCGATACCCCGAAATCTCACTAGGAAATTCCGGCGGTTCGTTCGTCGTGAGCACCTGCGATACCACATTTCGCAGGGTGGCCTCGAAGCTCGTTGGATTCGCCCCTTGGGCTCCCAAGTAATAGTCGGTGATGCTTTTACTAATGTCGTAGGTCACCACGACATGCCGATCGATTTTATGCGGCTCTCGTTGCACCTGTCCCGAACAGGGCAGGGAAATCACCGCGAAAATGAATAGAGCCTGGCGGTATTTCATAGCATCCTCGCCTCGCTTAGATTGCGATCCGCACGCCAATCAATTTCCTGTTCATTAACCGAAAAACGTATTGCCCGCACGACGCCATCCTCCCGATGCCTCGGTCCGCGTTGCTGCCGAGAGATAGGACTTCGGTCTTACGCGCGGCCGGGTCATCCTTATGGAGGCCCACGATTTTCACCAATTCCGATGACGTGGCCACGATCAACGTGTCCAACGTAGCGATGTAACTTTTGCCGTGCACTACCCGGTCGGTTTCCTTGACCGACAACTCAAAGCCGCCCGCTCTGTCCGGCCACAGTCGATACATGCCGTTGCCGCTGGAACTTGGTACAAAGACAACACTATTGTGAACATAAACCGGAATATCGAGCAGCCGCGTGTCCGCCCTGAGCGTATCCGTTGGAAAACCCGGCGCCTGCAGAAGTCGCGGGTTTGAAGAGAAGCTTTTGAGAGCAAAGTCGTATCGGATCATGTATACGCCGCTGTCGGCGGATTTATTCACGGCAGCGAACGCAATTCCCGCGCGCTCGCCCAGGAAGACCGGTTGCCCGCATACCCAACTCCCCTCA
>JBGTJY010000190.1:0-1618 GCA_041744855.1 Candidatus Hydrogenedentales bacterium | reverse complement strand
TGACGTTTTGGATTTATCGCTTTGGTACCAATCCCGGAGACTGATGGTCTACGGGATGGTTGTTGAATGACGGTCCAGGGAGCAGGCGGACGCGCCGGAAGCGCAGTCCGCCCGTCTCCGGTTTTGGTCCCTGAGTCGGCGCTCGGGTTGGTTCCCACCAGAGCCCTATCCTCCGCTCAGGCCGTCGTTCACAGTACGACGAACGCAATCAACATTCAAGGCGTCTGGCTGGGCAAGGTTAAGCGGCGGCGGATTCAGCCCGGCGATTGGCGGCCCTCCTTTCACGCGCTTCGGCCAGCTTGCGGTCGCGCTCTTCAAAGACCTGCGGCGCGAGTCCGCAGAGTTGTTGCTCAGGCGTGACATAGCCGATGGCGCTATGCAACCGCACGCTGTTGTAATGCAGCACGAACTCGGCGACGACACGCCGCGCCTCGTCCAACGAGAGCGGCGTCTGCTGCCGAATGCAATCGTGCTTAATTGTGCGATGATACCGCTCCAGCTTGCCGTTGCTTTGCGGATAGTACGGACTGGTCCGCACGTGCGTCATGCCGCAAATGCGAATGAACTCCTTAAAATCCTTGGCGATGAACTGCGGGCCGTTGTCGCTGATGATCCGCGGCCGCGCGTCGGGGAACTTCTCACGCGCCCGTTGCACGATCGTTTCCACGTCTTGCTCGGTCATGCTTTCGCGAATCTCGCAATGCACCAGGTATCGACTGCAGCCATCCAGCAGGCTGCATAAATAGTAGAAAGTGCCGCGAATATTGAGGTACGAGATGTCCACGTGCCAATGTTCGTGCGGCGCAAGCGGCTGCACGAAGCCGGCTCCTTTCTTCGACGGGCTGAATCCGCGCCGCCCTAGCAGGCCCGCCTGCTTGAGCACGCGGTACGTGCTCGACGGACTGACGGCGACCACATCGTCGTCCAACATCATGAACGTTAGCCGCCGATAACCTTCCAAGGGATAGCGCTGTTGATAATCGAGGATGGCTTGCTTCTCCCAATCTTCCAGCCACCCGTCGCGCGGCATCTGGCCGTTGTGTTCGTTGACTTGGCCGTAACGATCCTTCCAGTCGTAGAACTTGCTGGAGCTGATCCCCAGCCAGGCGATAAACTTCCCGGCCGGCAACTCCGCGCGGTCCGTCCAGCGATGGACGTAGTCCACGATCTGGTCGCGCGTGTCGTGGGGAACCCAACTTCCATTCAGAGTTCCCCAAGTTCTTTTTTTAGCTGCACGTGCTCCTCGAGCAGTTCGGCCACCACTTCATTCTTCTTGGCCAGCTTCTGCTCCAAAGCGACGATCCGCTCGGCCTGCATGTCGCGCTTCTGGCGACCCGGCTTGCTGAAGGCCGCGGCGCCGTTCTCAAAAAACAGCTTCTGCCACAGATAAAACTGGGCCGGTTGAATCTGATGCTCATCGCACAGGTCCGAGACCGGCGTCTTTTCCAGCAAGTGCCGCTTGAGAATCCGCACCTTGTCCTGGGCGGTAAACTGCCTGCGTTCTTTCTTCATGGAATCTCCTCCGCTGGGGTTCTATACTAACCCACGCCGAGAGACTCTCCAGATTCATGTGAAGCGGAACAGAGGCAACCCCGCGACCCCACGTAGAAATCCTTTC
>JBGTJY010000189.1:0-2440 GCA_041744855.1 Candidatus Hydrogenedentales bacterium | reverse complement strand
TGACTGCGATTGATGCCGCATGATGCGTCTCCTCTTTGCAAAAGAATTCGAGTCAGCGAAAAGCATAGTCCAATTCGCGCCAAATATCACCTCGCATTTCCTGGTACCGCCGGTTTCCAACGGGCGGTACCAGGAAGTGCGAAGCGAATCCATGGATTCGGCTAGCGCAATTGCCGATCGGCGTTACCACTCGTTAGCAGCCACAAAAAGAATGGACCGCCGAGAAATGCGGTGATAACGCCCACGGGCAACTCGGCCGGCGCGAGCACCGTGCGTGCGAGGGTATCGCAAATCGCGAGGAATCCGCCGCCGAACAACAGACTCGCGGGCGCAAGCACGCGATGGTCCGCACCGATGAGCAGGCGGCAAATATGCGGCGCCATCATGCCGACGAACGCGATGGGTCCGCATACGGACACCACGCCACCGACCATCAGCGATGTCGCGAGAAACAACCAACGCTTCACCGCCACCACGTCCACGCCGCGGCTCATCGCGAGATCGTCGCCGATCGTGACGAGGTTGAGTTCGTGTGTGAAAAAAATGACGACGAGTCCGCCGACGACCACGAACGGCGCTGCATTCAAAAAGTCGCGGAAATCCGTCATCGCGGCCAAGCCGCCCATCAACCAGCGCAACAATCGAAATGAATCGTAGATATCCGCCGTGTATTGAATGAACAGGATCAGGCTGGAAAAAAAGAAACTGACTGCCACGCCCGCGAGCAGCATCGTCGCGGTCGAAAAGCCGCGCTTGAGCCGGGTCAATCCGTAGACAAGAAAAATCGCCACGAGCGCGCCCACGAACGCCGAAAGGCTCAACGAAGAAAAACCGTAGGCCGAAAAAACAAGCCCGGTCCGCAGCGAAAAGGCGACGCCAAGCGACGCCCCGCTGGACACGCCCAACGTGAACGGCGTCGCGAGCGGATTGCGAAAGAGTGCCTGGAACGCCATGCCGCCGATCGCCAACGCCGATCCCGCGAGGAACGCCGTGCATACGCGCGGCGCGCGCGTCTTCCAAAATACGATCGCGTCGATGTCCTCGCCTTGTGGCCGCCACAGTACGCTGAATGCGACTGGTTCCATTCCGATAAAAGGACACAGCGCGAACGCGCCTAAGGCGAACAACCCGATGAGCCACAGTCCCGCCGCGGTGCGTTTTCCCTGCAACTCTGCGTGGGAACGAAAACGCGCGTTGAAGACGAGCGCGACGGCGGCGAACAGCCCCGCGTACGCGAGCAGCAGCCCGTAGCTCATCCCCCAAGCTCGATCGGCGCGACGAGCGGCGGGTTCTCCAGCGTGCCGCGCGTAATGTGGAACGGCGTGTCATAGACGCGCTCGAGAATTTCGCCGTCGTAGAGCTCCGCCGGTTTGCCAAGAAAAGCGACCCGCCCCACTTTCAACGCGAGCACCGCGTCGCTTTCGAAGGCCGCCGCTGCGTCGTGCGTCACGCTGACGATCGTGACGCCGTTCTCTCGACACAATCGCCGCAGCAGCGCGCGAATCTCGACTTGATGTTTGTAGTCGAGGAACGCCGTCGGCTCATCGAGTAGCAACAACTCGTGCCCCTGCGCCAAAGCCCCCGCGATAGTCACGCGCTGACGTTCCCCGCCGCTCAACGTATCCATCGCGCGGTCGGTGAACGCGGCGGTATCCGTCATCTCGAGCGCCCGTTGCGCAATCGCTTTATCGTCACTCGATACCGTGGAAAACGGGCTCCAATGCGGGTAGCGGCCCATGAGCACGAATTCGAAAACGGAAAACGGCACGTACGCCCCATCGGGTTGCGGCACGTAACTCACCCGCTTCGCGAGTTCCCGGCGTGTATACGACCGCAGCGGCTTGTCAAAAATCGACACCTCTCCGCGCGCCGGAAGCATCCCCATCAGGCACCGGAGTAGAGTCGTTTTCCCCGCGCCGTTCGGACCAATCACGGAAAGCCGTTCGCCTGCGGTTAGGGCGAACGTCACTTCAGACAAGATCGCTTTGCCGCCCACTTCGAAACTCAGTTTTTCGGTCTCGATCGCGTTCATGGCGCATTTGCGAACGCGTCAGGATGCAGAATCCGCGCAACGTCCCGTAAAATCTGAATGAAGCGCGGACCAGGTATCGTGACGTAGTCGCCGGTCAGCACGTACACGCGCTTCTCGCGCACGGCCGCGATCGTTTCGAGGCCGTCCCAGTCGGCAATGACGTCCGCTTCGGTCAATCCCTGTTCCGCGATTTTCGGCGCCATTTCGATGATCACATCCGGATTCAAACGCACCAAACCCTCGCCGGAAAGCGCCGGAAACATGATGTTTTCGTCTTCGAATGCATTTTGTCCGCCGGCCATCTCGATGATGTCGTCGTACCACTGCCCCTGGCCCGCGGCGTACACCTCTTCGAGCCGGCCCGTGCCCACGCCGCGCCCCGCGGACAACAACACCCGGGGCCGCGGC
>JBGTJY010000188.1:0-2878 GCA_041744855.1 Candidatus Hydrogenedentales bacterium | reverse complement strand
TCCCGATCGTCACGATTGTCGTCGTCGGCCCCATCATCGAAGAGGTCATGAAGGTCACCGCCGTCGTCACGCTTCTCGAGCGGCGGCCTTACCTGTTCCCCAACGCAGCCATGCTCTTCGTCACCGCGGCCGCGAGCGCGGCAACGTTCGCAGCCGTTGAAAACCTACTGTACATCAACGTCTATATCGAGGCGCCAACTCCATCCCTGATCCGCTGGCGTTGGACCGTGTGCACGGCGATGCACATCGGCGCGACCCTCATCGCCGCCCTCGGACTGCGCCAAATGTGGAAGAAATCCCGCGCCAATTTTTCCAAGCCAACCATGGCCGACGCCTATCCCTTCGTCGTACTCGCCGCGGTGTTCCACGGCGCGTACAATTTGTCCGTGGTCCTCTACGAAGGCTTCGGCGAACCGTTCTAGAAGTGCCTTTGACCCGGTCCCCGTCATTCTGAGCGCCAGCGAAGGTTTCGGCGAACCGTTCTAGAAGTTCCTTTAACCCAGACCCCGTCATTCTGAGCGCCAGCGAAGAATCTGGATCGCGCGACGGTCCGAGACGCTTTCGAGGTTCTTCGCACGCGCTCAGAATGACACTTTGTGACGTTTCGGGATTTCTTTTAGACTTCGCTTTCCCAAAGCAACGGGACACAACGCAATGAAAATCGGCTACGCACAATTCGAACCAAAAATCGGCGACTACGAAGCCAACATCGCCGCGATGCGACAAATGGCCACCGATGCAGCCGGCGCCAATCTACTCGTGTTCCCCGAGCTCGCGCTAAGCGGCTACGACTTCGCCAACCTCGACGACGCCGATCGCGCGGCGGAAATCTTTGGCGACGGCCCGAGCTCCGAATCGCTGCTCGCCCTTGCGAATGAACATCGGATGACGCTCATCGCCGGCTATCCGGAGCGATCGCCAGAAGGTCTATACAACTCCGCGCTCATCGCCCTCCCCGATGGACGCCTCCACAACTATCGCAAGCTCCATTTGTTCTCGCGCGAAAAACTTTTTTTCCTACCCGGCGACGCGCCGCCCCCCGTCATCGACACGCCCGCGGGCCGCGTCGGCGTCATGATCTGCTTCGACTGGCTATTCCCCGAAACCGCGCGCCTACTCGCGCTCGACGGCGCGCAAATCATCGCGCACCCGTCCAATCTCGTGATGCCGTACTGCCAAAAAGCCATGTACTGCCGCAGCGTCGAAAACCGCGTCTTCACCATCACCGCAAACCGAATCGGCACAGAATCCACGGGCGGCCGCGTATTGACCTTCACCGGCGCAAGCCAAGTCCTCAACCCCGACGGCCAAATCCTCGTCCAAGCCCCAATCGATCGCCCCCACCTCGGCCTTACCGAAATCGATCCCGCCGCCGCCGACTCCAAACGCATCAACGAATTCAACGACCTCGCAGAAGATCGCCGAGTCGAATTCTATGCGCCTTTGGTAGATTTCTAAATTCCTCCGCGTCCTCAGCGCCCTCAGCGGTCAATCGCCCACCCAACGGTCACGGGTATACTTCCCACATGTCCACGCCCCACCCGAAACAAGTCCGCCGCGAAATTCTTGAGCTGCTCTACGACCGCTACCAACGCGACCCGATGCACTCGCTCATGCCAGCCGAGCTATACGCCGAGACGTCCCTCGCGCCCGACGACATCACCCCCGCAGCGTTCTATTTACACGAGCGAGGTCTAGTCGAGCTGTTGGTAGGCTACAACCCGCCCAATTTCGACGCCATCCGTATTAGCCCGAAAGGCATTGACTTGGTTGAAGATCGGGCGACCTTCAACGCGCAATTCCCATCCAAAACGGTCGAAAACGGCGCAGAAACTGCCGACATCATGCCGCTGCTCTTGGAATTGGTCGATCAAATCGACCGCTCGTCGCTCGCCGGAGCTCGAAGATCGTGGCTGCTCGACGACTTGAAAGCCCTCCGGAATAGCGTAAGAGAGCCAATGTCAAACTGGGATCCCGCCCAAATTCAACGCCAACGTCAACTCATCGATGACTATCTGGACGAGTCACTCCGCGCGGAACTCGATGCCTGGAGCCAATTAAGCAAGCTGCTCCAGGCGCACCTCGCGCGCCTTACCCAGACCTGACGTGACAAACGCTGCGCATCACGCACGCTGCGATCCCCAGCGTACTCCGCGCCTCCGCGTTTATGTCGGTCCTCTCCAACCCACCACCTCACTCTTTAGTCTGCTCTTCTGTTTCCTTCAGGTTCCTGTGATGCGTGAAAAACAGGATCAATCCCAAAATACCAAGGATGATTCCCGGATCGCCTTCGCCGCCGGTTCCATCGTCCGGCACGCACCCGCCTGGTAACCCAGGGTCTATCTGGTTGATCGTGATGAGAATGGAATCCGTAAGCATATCCTGTTTGGACTGGCCTTTCCCGCGCTCGGCGGTGACCGTAATGATGTGTTCGCCCACGGAGAGGTCGTCAATATCGAAAGTCTGTATGTCCGCGATCACTCCATCCGCGGACGAATCCCAAAGGTAGTTAATCGGTCCTGCAAATAAATCGCCATTCGCATCGCGCACCTCAGCCGAAAACGTGACGACTTCGCCCTCGTCGAACTCGCTGCCATCCGGCGGGATCGTAATTGAAACAGTAAGTCCTTCACCTTCACCCTCACCTTCACCCTCGCCCTCGCCTTCACCCTCGCCTTCACCCTCGCCCTCGCCCTCGCCTTCGCCTTCACCTTCGCCTTCACCCTCGCCTTCGCCTTCACCTTCACCTTCACCTTCACCCTCGCCCTCGCCTTCGCCTTCGCCTTCACCATCGCCTTCACCTTCACCTTCCCCTTCACCTTCACCTTCACCTTCACCTTCACCTTCACCTTCACCTTCGGAACCGCAACCATCTGCG
>JBGTJY010000187.1:0-4306 GCA_041744855.1 Candidatus Hydrogenedentales bacterium | reverse complement strand
TTAAGCGGCGAGTGTGTCCGATCTCTGCCCTCCGCGCCCGAGCTACAATGAAGCCATGCCCCCGCTCGCCCTAACGCACGCGTCCCTGTCCAAAAAAATCGCGCTCGACGAAATCCGCCCAGCAATCGGCGACGCCATCTTCCTCTCCCGTCACACCTTCCGCTGGTACCAACACCCCATCGCAATCATCCAAGCAAACAGCGTGGGGGAGGTGCTCCCCGCGCTAGAAACCGTCCAGCACCACATCGCATCCGGCAACCACGCCGCAGGTTTTCTCGCATACGAAGCCGCGCCCGCATTCGATCCCGCGCTCGTCACGCACGCGCCTACGAATGCGCCACTCGCATGGTTCGGCATCTACGAAGACTTCGCCGAAGGCTCCATTACGTATTCGGAATCCAACGACGCCGCCTGGAATTTCGAACCATGGATTCCCAACATCACGCGCGAAGACTACGACAACGCGCTTCGCCGCATCCGCGAATACATCGCCGCGGGCGACACCTACCAAGTCAATTTCACGTTCCCCATGAACAGCACATCCCACGGCGACGCATGGGCCTGCTTTCAATCGCTCGCCCGCGATCAACAAGGCGACCACGCCGCGTACATCGACACCGGCACGCGAAAGATCCTCTCGATTTCGCCTGAACTTTTTTTCCGACTCGATGGCGACCACATCACCTGTAGCCCAATGAAAGGCACCGCCGCCCGCGGTTACTACGCCGAAGACGACGCAGCACGCGCTCAGGCACTCCACGATTCGCCCAAAGACCGCGCCGAAAACCTCATGATCGTCGACATGGTCCGCAACGACCTCGGCCGCATCGCCCGCATCGGCTCGGTCAACGTGCCGAGCCTATTCGACACCGAACGCTACGGCCAAGTCTGGCAAATGACGAGTACCGTCACCGCGCGCACAAACAGCGACGTTCCCCAAATCCTCCGCGCGCTATTCCCCTGCGCCTCGATCACCGGCGCGCCAAAAATCCGCACGATGCAAATCATCCGCGAACTCGAGCTCGCGCCACGCGGCGTCTACTGCGGCGCCATCGGATGGTGGGGACCCAAGCATCAAGCCGAATTCAATGTCGCCATTCGCACGGTCACCATCGACTCCGTTACAAACCACGCGCGTTATAACGTCGGTGGCGGCATCACGTGGGATTCCATCGCCGATCACGAATACGCGGAGTGCGCGCTCAAAGCGGTACTGCTAACCCGTCCGCGTCCCACGTTCGAGCTGCTCGAATCGATTCTGTGGGATGGCGCAACGTACTTCCTGCTCGATGAACACCTCGAACGCATGCAAGAAAGCGCGGAGTATTCCGGCTTTCCGTTCAACGAATCGGAGATTCGCTCGAAACTCCGCGCAGTGGCATCAGGTCAACCCCAAAAACTTCGCCTCCTCCTCGCGCGATCAGGCGCGATTTCGATTGCATCGGAAACACCGGGTTCGAATTCGACGATGCGCGTGGCCCTCGTGCCGCGCCCCATCGCAATCGATCATCCGTTCGTCTACCACAAGACGACCCATCGCGATCACTACGACCAACTACGCGGCACACGCCCCGATTGCGACGACGTAATCTTTTGGAACGACAGAAACGAAATCACGGAAAGCACCATCGCCAACGTCGTCGTGGAACTCGACGGTCAAAAACTGACGCCGCCGATCGCGTGCGGGCTGCTCCCAGGCGTGATGCGGCGACACCTACTCGAACGCGGCGAAATCGTCGAGCGCGTCATAACAGTCGAGGATCTCAAACGCGCCGAACGCATCTGGCTCATCAATTCCGTCCGAAAATGGATACCCGCTATACTCGTCCCCTGATTTCGGTCATCGTCCATCCAGGAGTGAAATCGTGCGCGCCATTCTTCTCGCAACCATTCTCCCGTCCCTCTGCTTCGCCGCCGATCGCGGCATCGTCCCCGCCGACTACTACAAAGAAATCACGCCGGGCGAATTGGCGATTTCGCCGAACGGATCGCTGCTCGCCTTCACGGTCACCACGGTCGTCGAAAAAGACAACAAGCGCCATCGCGAAATTTGGATGCAGGATCTCGCGAACGCCGAAGCAAAACCGTTCCGCTTCACATCGCCGGAGGACGAATCGTCCTCGCCCGTCTGGTCGCCGGACGGATCGATACTCTCGTTCCAATCCAAACGAGGCGACGATAAAAACTCGACGTGGTTCATCCGCGTCACCGCCCCGGGCGGCGAGGCCTACCACATCGAAGGCGTCGAGGCAGCGCCAGTCTGGTCGCCAGATGGACAATGGATTGCTTACGTCAAACGCGAGGAGGACGAGAACGAGGACGAGAAAGAGAACGAGAACGAGAACGAAGAAGGGCCGGACGACAACAAGCCGAAAGAGGACCCCAAACGCAAAGGCTGGATAGCCCCCGACGCGACGACCACAACGCTCGACGCGAAACGTTTCGATGGCCGCGTCATCACCACCATGGGCTACAAGGCCGACGGCACGCTCGCGCTGATGCCTCATCGTTCCGCGCGAAAGAAGACGCAGTTGTACGTCGCGCCCGCGGCGGGCGGCGAAGCCACGCGCCTCACGAATCTTCCGTACGACGTTGCCTCACCGGTCTGGACCGCGGACAGTTACACGCTCATTTTCCCCGCCGACCCGCTCGAAGACGACGAGTACAACGAGAAGCTCACGAGCGAGCTCTACGCCATCACGCGCCACGGCGGACAATTGCGAAACATCACTCACCAAGCCGGGTCGGAACGCGGCCACACGATTTCGCAGGACGGTAAACGGATCGCGTACGACTTCACCGCCGATCGCGGCGAACCCAGCGATATCGTCATCGACGAGGTGCTGGATGACGGATGCCTCGCCAACCAGCCGCGTAACCTCACCGCCGCGTGGGACCTCACCCCCGGCGATCTCGAATGGACTCCCGACGGCGTCGCGATCCGTTTCGCCGCGGGCATTGGCGGCGATCAGCACGCATTCGAAGTCGCCGCATCGGGCGGCCCCGTCACGCAAATCACGCGCGGCGAACGCCAACTCGGCGCGATCACGTATTCCGACGATCACGCCGTCATGGCCTTCACCGTCACCGACGCGCTCACCCCGGCCGAAGTCGCGACCTCGCACGTCGACGGATCGGAAGAGCGCCGCGTCTCGACCTTCAACGACGAATGGCTCGCGAAGATCGCACGCATGCCCGCCGAGCGCCTCACCTGGCAGGTTGCCGACGGAACGACCGTCGAAGGATGGATCGTGAAACCCGTCGGATTCGATCCAGAGAAAAAATACCCGATGATTTTGAAAATCCACGGCGGCCCGCACGCAGCGTACGGCAACACCTGGTTCCAGACGTTCCATGTACTTTCGTCAGCAGGCTTCTTCGTGCTCTACACGAACCCCCGCGGCTCGACAGGTTACGGGCACGATTTCATCTACGCCACGCGCGGCCGCTGGGGCGAAGTCGACGGCGAAGACTACGTGAAAGGCGTCGACGCCGCGATTGCAAAGTATCGCCAGATCGATCTCGAACGCGTCGGCGTATCCGGCGGCAGCTACGGCGGATTCATGTCCGCCTGGCTCAGCGCCACCACCGATCGTTTCGCCGTGGCCAACCCAAGCCGCATGATCTCGAATTGGGAAAGCTGGTACGGCGCATCCGACGCGCAAGGACTGACCGAATTCGAATTCTTCGGCGCGCCGTGGGAAGAGCGCGAACTTTACCGCAAACTCTCGCCACTCAGTCACGTCGAGAACGTGACGGCGCCAACACTCGTCATCGTCAGCGAAGAGGACTACCGCACCCCCGTCGCCGACGGCGAGCAATGGTACATGGCGCTCAAAAAACGCCAGGTCCCCGTCGAACTCGTGCGCTATCCCCGCTCGAGCCACGGCCTCTCCCGCAACGGCGAACCCTGGCTCCTAGTCGATCGCCTCGAGCGTATCCGCTCCTGGTTCGTCCACTGGCTCGTCGACGAAGAACTAACCCGGACCCAAGCCAAAGAACGCTACGGCAACGCGTCCACCACCGAAGCAAACTAACGGTCAACCCGCCTGCCCAAAACTTCCTGCCAAACATGTATCCCAAATTCGATCCACATTCGTTCCAATCGTAATCGTAATCGTAATCGTAATCGTAATCGTAATCGTAATCGTAATCGTAATCGTAATCGTAATCGTAATCGTAATCGTAATCGTAATCGCGTAATCGTAATCGCGTAATCGTAATCGCGTAATCGTAATCGCGTAATCGTAATCGCGTAATCGTAATCGCGTAATCGTAATCGCGTAATCGTAATCGAGGTCCGTGT
>JBGTJY010000186.1:0-1763 GCA_041744855.1 Candidatus Hydrogenedentales bacterium | reverse complement strand
CCACGCGCAGAAACGACGCCTCGTCCCGCGGATTGTTGAGCAACTTCAGGTACGCGACGATATCGCGCACCTCGGCGCGCTCAAAGAAATCCTGCCCGCCGTAGACTTCATACGGAATGCCCGCGCGGCGCAACGCGATCTCGATCGGGCGCGATTGCGTGTTGCTGCGATAGAGCACGGCAAAATCGCGAAAGTCGCAACCGGTCTCGGTGCGAATCCGCTCGATCCACGCGCGAATGGTGAACGCCTCTTGCTCTTCGTCGGCCACCGTGTGCACGTCAATCGGGCGGCCCTTGCCCGCCTCTGCCGTAAGTTTCTTCGAGCGCCGCTCGCGGTTGTGCGATATGACCGCATTCGCCGCCGCGAGGATCGTCGAGCGCGAGCGATAGTTGCGGTGCAACACGATCATGCGCGTGCCGGGAAAGTCCTTCTCGAACCGCAGAATATTCCGCACGTCCGCGCCGCGCCATCCGTAGATCGCTTGATCGTCATCTCCGACCACGCAGAGATTACGGTGCTCTTCGACCAACAGCCGCAACAGCGCGTATTGGATCGCGTTCGTATCCTGATACTCGTCGACCAGCACATAGCGATAGCGCGCGCGGAATTCGGCCAACACGTCCGAGTGCTCGCGCCAAAGCTTCACGGTATATCGAAGCAGATCGTCGAAATCGAGCGCATTGGCCGCGCGCAAAGCGGACTCGTAACGTTCGTAGATTTCTGGAAACCACGTGGCGTACTTGTCGCCGTCCGCGTCTTTCGCCTCGGCAGGCGCGTCCGATTCCGTGCCTTTCGCAAGCGAAATACGTTCGCGGATCATCGACGGACTCAGGGCATCGTTCATGCCGTCGAGATCGCTGAACACCCGGCGCAGTAAGGTCTGCGCGTCGCCCTCGCTCGAGATCGAAAAGTTCGAGCGATAGCCGATTCGCTCGATGTGCGCGCGCAACACGCCGACGCAAAACGAGTGAAAGGTCGAAAGCGTCACGCCGCGCGCACGGCCGTCGCCGATGAGTTTCGCGACGCGCGTGCGCATTTCGCGCGCGGCCTTATTCGTAAAGGTGACGCCGAGTATTTCCTCGGGCGACGCGTAGCCCTCCTCGATCAGGCGCGCAATTCGCCGCGTAATGACCGTGGTCTTCCCGCTACCCGCACCCGCGACGACGAGCAGCGGGCCATCGGTGTGGGCAATGGCGTCGCGTTGCTCGGGATTTAGACCTTCGTGTTTCTGCGTCATTCGAGGTGGAGACAAAGTGAGAGGCGGCGACGCGAGGTTTCGCTAAATACTGAGGCTACTCACGCGTTGACGCCGGATGAACTCTCCAAGCAGCGGTACCGCGAACGAATACTTTCCGTGTCGGTTTTTGTACACAAGCCCGGCATCGCTTAACTTCGCGAGCAACTGGTTTGCCTGGCTCGCGCTGAATGGTTTTGCGCCGTTGCGTTTCGACTGATTGACAATCTCCTGTACGGTGAATTCCTTTTCGCAATGTTCGAGCTCGGATACGAGAAACAGCAGATCCCGCTGGCGGTCCGTCGCGCGCGCCCAGCGTCCCGCGAAAAAGTCCGAGTCGAGTTTGCGAAGGATTTCTTTTTCCGGGATAGGTACGCCAGCAGTTGGTTCGACTCCCTGCAAGAGCGCGCCGTATACCTCGCGACAAATGAATTGGATAAAGTAGGGATATCCCGCCGAGAGTTGAATGATTCGGTCGACGCTCGAATCGTCGAGACGAGGGCGGTTGCTCCCCTTGAGCGGCTTTAGT
>JBGTJY010000185.1:0-1763 GCA_041744855.1 Candidatus Hydrogenedentales bacterium | reverse complement strand
GACGAGGAAAAATCGCGCGGATCGGCCGATGATGCTGGCAATCGTGAACATGACGATACTGATACCGAAGACGCCGGCGGAAATCGTAATGACTTTGTAGGGAATTGGGGTGAAGGCCGCGATGAAAACGACCCAGAAATTCCAGCGGGCGTAGATGTCCTGGACCTCGTGAAATTTGTGTTCGCTGAATCCGGGAACGTAACTGAAGAAGAACTGGTCAACGGATTGCCAGAGTCCCCAACCGATCGCGTAGCCGAGGAGGGCGCCGGCGACCGATGCGGCGCTGCATATGGCCGCGAACTTGAACGCCTTCTTGCGATCGCCCAGGACGAGCGCGATGAGTAGGACATCGGGCGGGATGGGAAAGACGCTGGATTCGGCGAACGCGAGTACGGCGAGCGCGGCCATGCCGTAGGGCGTTTCGGCCCAGCTCAACACCCAGTCGTACATTTTCCGCAGCCATGCCATTAGGTCTCGAGGCCCCAGTCTCGTTTTTGCATTGTGTCGATGGATGCATAATTCGTGAGGTCGCGGTGAAGCGGGGTCACGCTGATTTTCAGGTTGTCGATCGCGTCGAAGTCCGTGCCGGCGGCGCGCACGTGATCGGTGGCGTCGCCGCCGATCCAGTAGTAGGAGATGCCGCGCGGGTCTTCGCGGCGGATTACTTCGTCGCTGTAGGCGCGGCGGCCTTGACGCGTGATTTCGACGCCGCGAATCTCGGCCCAGGGCACATCGGGCACGTTGACGTTGAGGACGGTGTCGTCGGGGAGGCCGTTGAGGAGGATGTGCTTGGCGAGAATCTGCGCGAAGTGCGCGGCGGTCTCGACATGTTCGGGATTGTGCCGCGTGATGGACATCGCGACGGAGGGCACGCCGAGCAACATGCCTTCGAAGGCGCCTGCGACGGTTCCGGAGTAGGTGACGTCATCCCCGAGATTCGCGCCGTTGTTGATGCCGGAAAACACCAGCGCCGGCCTGCGACCGAGTAGATCGCGCACGGCGAGCATGACGCAGTCGGTTGGCGTGCCATCGATGCAGTAGCAGCGCTCGCTGCGGTGGGTGACGCGCAACGGGCGGTGCAGGGAGATGCCGTGGCCGACGCCGCTTTGGTTGCGGTCCGGCGCGTAAATCCACGCTTCGCCGATTTCGCCGAGGGATTTGGCGAGCGCGAGGAGGTACGGCGAATCGATGCCGTCGTCGTTGGTTACGAGTATGAGTGGATCGGGCATGGGGGGTGTTCGTCACCTGAGTGACAAAAGATTTTCCTCGGGATGGTACTCTGCAATGCAGAATCTGCGTGCGAAGAGAACGTGATTGGCAGCCCCAATTCCCCCGTGGGCGCGCTTTTATAGCATGCAGCGCGCGATTTGATCAAAGAATCCGCTGAGGGCTTCCCCGTTCACCTCCCGTGTCTCGTTCCTTATTTCCCTCGCGAGCTTCGCTCTCAGATTCCCTCCGAGCCTCGTCCGAGCCCCGGTCCCAAATCCTCCTTCCGAACGGAGCGGAAACTCCAGTTTCGAGTTTCTGGCGCAGTTACAAATCAGACCGAGTCACCGTACTAAGGCAAGCAGAGCTTTTGGCGCAAGCCCGTTCCCGAATAGAAATTCGGGAACGAGAAAACATCGTGCCCACGATCTCGCAAGAAGCGCGCAACTGCGGGTCCGGTGCATTCATCCTTTTAAGGCGCGCGGCCTCGCAATGACGGGTTTTGGTAGAAGGTCTTGGATCGTTACGCTACGCGGCGTTCGCGTTCTACGGCGGCT
>JBGTJY010000184.1:0-9382 GCA_041744855.1 Candidatus Hydrogenedentales bacterium | reverse complement strand
CATCGGCTTCTCGATCAATTCGTAAACTCAGGTTACTTCGACATCGTCAAGACGACACTCTCCGACGAGGACTTACACGGGACGCTTGTTCGCGGCGAGGCGCAAGTCGGCATCAAAATTCCCCCGGATTTCACCGACCTCGTGCGCGCCGGCCGGCAGGCGCCCGTTCAAATTCTGATCGACGGCAGCGACTCCACAATCGCGACACAGGCGCTCAATGTCTCCTCCGGAATCGCAATGCGGCACTCGCTGCAAATCGTCAGCCAGGACGGCAAATCGCTTCCCGGCATCGATGCGCGGCCCCGCATTCTGTTCAACCCCGCGATGCGCACCGCGAATTTCATGGTGCCCGGGCTCGTCGGGATCGTGTTGCAAATCGTCACGATGATTTTGACGGCATTCGCGATCGTGCGCGAAAAGGAAAACGGAACGCTCGAACAATTGATGGTCACGCCCGTGTCGCGCCTCGGTCTCATGTGTGGGAAGCTCGCGCCCTACGGACTCGTTGGCATCGCCGAGACGATTATGGTCGTGCTCATCATGCGATTCCTGTTTCAAGTACCCATCGCCGGCAATTTGTTTTTGCTCGCCGGGTTCGCGCTGATATTCCTATTCACTTCGCTCGGCATCGGCCTGCTGATTTCAACGATCGCGCAGAGTCAGGTGCAAGCCATCCAACTCGCGTTCATTGTCATGTTGCCCTCCGTCCTGTTGTCGGGATTCATCTTTCCCGTCGAAGGAATGCCAAAACCCATCCAGGTGATTAGCTCCCTGCTGCCCGTGACCTACTTCGTGCGAATCCTGCGCGGCATCATTTTGCGCGACGCGGAATTCGGCGATTTGTGGATTCACGCCGCGTGGCTAAGCGCAATCGGGTTTGCCCTGCTCACGATTAGCACGTGGCGTTTCCGAAAGCGCATCGCGTAACCGCACATCCCCCTAAATCCCCCTTCAAAGGGGGACTTTTCCCGCAAACCGACGGAGTCGAAAAAAGTCCCCCTTGGAAGGGGGCAGGCTTTTCAGTGAAGCGCCTGGGGGGATGTTACTTCCCCAGCGCCCTGATTGCCGTGTAGCGATGGCAATCCACCAAATGATCGTTCACCAAACCCGCGGCCTGCAAAAACGCGTAAATGATCGTCGAACCCACAAAGCTGAATCCGCGCTGTTTCAGATCCTTGCTGATCGTGTCCGATAGCGACGAAGTCGCAGGAACTTCCCGCGTGCTGCGCCACGAGTTCTGCACGGGACGGCCATCCACGAAGCGCCAGATATACTCGTCGAACGATCCAAATTCCTTCTGCACGCCGATAAAGGCCTTCGCGTTCACCACGGCGGAAGCCACCTTCTGCCGATTCCGAACGATGCCGGGATCCAGCAACAGTTTTTCCATTCGTTTGCTCGTGTAGCGCGCGACTTTCTGAACGTCGAAATTGTCGAACACCTCGCGGTAACGCTGGCGCTTGTTGAGGATCGTGTTCCAACTCAGCCCCGCCTGAGCGCCATCGAGCACGATAAACTCGAAGAACATCCGATCGTCATGCAACGGCACGCCCCATTCCTCGTCGTGATACACAACGGCAATGGGATTGGAAATACACCACTCGCAACGAACCTTCTCCGATTTACCCTGCGATTTTGGCGCCATTACTGTGGTTCCATACTTCCCATACTTCCCATCATTCCCATTCCACCGGGTGGGAAATCCTACGACGCGCCGCGGCATTGGAAACGCCGCGTGCGGCGGGCATAATGTCCACTTCCTTGGTGCCGAATCAATCTGCCGGGCAGATCTGTCCCGGTGCGGAAAGGAGCAATCCATGTCTGACCTCCTCGTCGAACGGAACGGGAGCGTCGCCACGCTGGTGATGAACCGGCCGGACTCGCGCAACGCGTTGAGCGACGAAATGCGCCGCGAGCTGCGCGATTCCTTGCATGAACTCGAGCAAGACGACGCCGTGCGCTGCATCGTGCTGAAAGGCGCCGGCGATCATTTCATGGCGGGCGGCGACGTGAAGAACATGGCCTCGGCGATGCAAATGACGCCGAACGAAATCGAACGCAACTTCGTGATCCGCATTCACGATTTGCATCCCATCATGTTCGCGATGCGCCGCATGCCCAAGCCCATCATCGCAAGCGTCCAAGGCGCCGCCGCCGGTGCCGGGGTCAGCATGGCGCTCGCGTGCGATTTGGTCATCGCCGCCGAGGATTCGTTTTTCGTCCTGGCGTACGTGAATATCGGTACGAGTCCAGACGGGTCCTCGACCTACCATTTGCCGCGAACGCTAAGCATCAAGAAGGCGATGGAGATGGCCCTCCTCGGCGATCGCTACGACGCCAAAACCGCCGCAGCCATGGGCCTCATCAATTTTGTGGTACCGACGGCGAAGCTCGAAGAAGAGACGATGAAACTGGCGACGCGCTTGGCGAATGGCCCGACCCATGCCATCGGCAACACGAAACGCCTGTTGTACCGTTCGATTGAATCGCAATGGGAATCGCAGCTCCAAGCCGAAGGCGAAGCATTCGCCGATTGCGCCAAACGGACCGATTTCCGCGAAGGCGTAATGGCCTTCGTCGAAAAACGCAAAGCGAAATTCACCGGGAAATAATTTCGACCAATGTCTATCGTGACCCGTCCAACCGAAGCCACCGAGAGCGCCATGACATTTCCAATCGACACGCGCGGCTACAAACCGCTGACACTGAACCCTGCGGAGAAAACGATCGCGGCGAATGTGCTCGCGCAATTGAAGACGAACATCCAAATCGTGCGCGACATGATCGTCTTCTTCACGGCCATCGCCGGCATCAAGGGCCTCGCGGGCCACACCGGCGGCGCGTACAGCATCGTGCCCGAAGTGTTAATCGCCGACGCGTTCATGCGCCACGGCGGCTTGTATCCGGCATTCTTCGACGAAGCGGGACATCGCGTCGCGATTCAATACGCGATGGCCGCGTTCAACGGCGAAATGCCATTCGAAAAGCTGCTGCACTATCGCGAGGCCGGACACGAACTATTCGGACATCCCGAGCGCAACGAGAAGCTGGGCATCAAATTCAGTTCCGGCCGGCTCGGTCATTTGTGGCCCTTCGTAAACGGCGTCGCGCGCGCGCATCCGGACATGGCCGTCGCGCTGTTCGGTTCGGACGGCTCGCAGCAAGAAGGCAACGACGCCGAGGCCGCACGCCTTGCGGTCGCGCAACGCCTCAATGTGAAAGTGATCGTCGACGACAACAACGTAACCATCGCGGGCCACCCGAAACAGTACCTGCCCGGATACGACGTAGCGAAAACCCTCGCGGGTCACGGCATGACGGTGCTCGCGGGGCCCGGCGAAGACATCGACAATCTCTACGCGCGAATGCAGCGCGCATTCACAACGCCAGGGCCCGTGGCCGTAGTGAACGATCGCGTCATGGCCCCCGGCGTCCCGGGAATCGAGGGTTCGCACGCCGGTCACGACGTGATCAAAAAAGAATTCGCGATCGAATATTTGAAAGCCCGCGGACTCACGGACGCCGTCGCATACCTGGAAAGCGTCAAAGCGCCGAAATCCAGCGCCACCTACAAAGGTTCGACAAAAGAATTCGCGAGCAATCGCAACGAATTCGGCGCGATTATCAACGGCATACTCGATCGCATGCCGCAATCCGAGCACGCGAAGAAACTCTGGGTCGTCGATTCCGATCTTGAAGGCTCGACCGGTTTGAAAGCGATTCGCGCCGCGCACCCCGAAGTCTACACGCTCGGCGGCGTGATGGAGCGCGGAAATCTTTCCGCCGCCGCGGGCTTCGGATTCGCCGAAGGCAAGCAAGGGATTTTCAGCACCTTCTCCGCCTTCCTCGAAATGGTCATCTCCGAAGCGACAATGGCGCGCCTGAACGACGCGAATCTGCTCTGCCACTTCTCGCACGCGGGCGTCGACGAAATCGCCGACAACACCTGCCACTACGGCATCAACATTTTTCTCGCGCATTGCGGACTCGTCAAAGGCGACCGCACGCGGCTCTATTTCCCTGCCGACGCGCTCCAGCTCAAAGCCGTCGTCGAGCGTATTTTTGACGACCCCGGCATTCGCTACGTCTTCACAACCCGATCGAAGGTACCCTACATTTGCCGCGAGAATGGCGCCCAGTTCTTTGCCGATGGATATCAATTCGTGCCGGGCAAGGACGACGTCATCCGCGAAGGCAAGGCCGGATACATCGTCTCCTACGGCGAGCTCTTATACCGCGCGCTCGACGCCGTCGAACGTGCCCGCGCCGAAGGCATCGATGTGGGCCTCGTCAACAAACCAACGCTCAACGTAGTCGACGAAGACATGATGCGCAAACTCGGCGCCAGTCCGTTCGTGCTCGTCGTCGAGGGCCAAAACGTGAACACGGGCCTAGGCACGCGCTTCGGCACGTGGCTGCTCGAACGCGGCTTCACCCCAAAGTACGGCCAAATGGGCGTAACCCGCCCCGGCGACGGCGGCATCGAAGAACACATCCCCTACCAAGGTCTAGCACCGGACGACATTTTCAATAGAATCCGACGGATGGCGGATTGACTTTCAACGTTTTTTTGTTGAAAGGCCGCTGAACATGTGATAAAATCGGCGTTATTGTATCCGGATTCTCCGATGCGTCTCCACTATATTTCGTTTGCGAATTTGTTCTCTTTTCGTTCCCAACAGACCCTTTCTTTCACCGTTAGTGCGAACGCCCCGGACACGTCTTCATATCTCACCAGCGCCTCCGGCGAACGGTTCACGAAGCTCATGGGGGTTTTCGGGCCCAACGCGGCCGGAAAAACCAACCTGCTCAAATTGTTTGGGTTTGCGCAGCATTTCATCTGCGATTCCTTCTCTTCCGATCCCAAAGATCGGATTGCCTTCACGCCACACCTTTGGGCCTCACGTGAGGGTGAGCCGAGCTCGATACACGTCGAGTTTGCTTTCGACGACTTTGTTTATCGTTATGCAGTCGAGTTTACAACCCATCACGTCAATCATGAAGAATTGCACGTCAAACAGGACGTCCCGGGAAGTCGATTCAGTTATCTTTTTAAGCGGAAACGGATTCCCGAAAGCGATACCTATGAGTTTAAGTCGCGTGACCTGAGACTCCCTCCCAAATTTGGAAGATTCGTGCGCGGAAACGCCTCCGTGATCAGCACTGCCGCGCAATATGAAGAGCCAATCGCTCGTTCAATCTGCAACGCTTGGGAAAGAAGTTGTACGAACGTAACCGAACAGGGCCGGGACGATCTCATCGACGGCGTGTCCGTTGGAGCAATGGAGGTTTACAAGAATCATCCCGATCTACTCGCCGCGGCTAACGATCTACTCGCCTCGTTCGATCTGGGTCTACGGGCCTTTACGCTCAGGGAGCACGAAGTACTCGTAGAAGATCGTATCGGAAAGACGACAGTTCTGCTCCCTTGGGGCATTCACAAGAGCGCTGGTGAACAGTCGTTCGAGCTTCCTTTTCCGCTGGAATCAAGTGGTACAAAAAACCTTTTTCACTACCTCTCGTTGATCCTTCCGGCACTGCGAAATGGATCGATGGTGGTAATGGATGAATTCGAAGCGGACCTGCATCCAAGCATGTTGGAAACACTGCTGGGACTTTTCACCGCCGAAGAGACAAATCCGCTCGGGTCGCAACTAATATTTAGCTCCCACTACGCACCGATACTAGGTCTATTGGACAAGTATCAGATCGCGCTCGTTGAAAAGAACGAATTGGGTGAGAGTGAAGTTTGGCGATTGGATGAAGTAAAAGGCGTTCGGGCAGACGACAACTACTTCGCGAAGTACGTCACAGGTGCCTATGGCGGCGTCCCTAACCTTTGATCGATGTCGCGATCGAATCCCTACAAACCCAAGCCACGGGCCGCCAAAAGCACGGTACTGGCGGTGGGAGAGGGCCAAACGGAATTTGCATTTCTACGGCATTTGAAGCATTCGTTTCTTGAGGCACACTACAGCTTGAGCATCCACATTCGTTGTGCAGGGGGCCGGTCTCCGAAGGCAGTCGTAAAGCAAGCGATCAAGCACAATCCACGCAACTACACTTCTGCGTTCGTTCTAATGGACACGGACACTGTATGGCCGGTCGGGCTGGAGAGTCACGCGAAGCGAAACGGATTCACTTTGATCGGTCTCACCCCGTGCATTGAAGCCTTCCTGCTCTCTTTGCTCGAACCGAGTTCAAGCTTCCGGTCGTGGAAAACGGATCATTGCAAGCGAGTGTTTCATGAGAAGTATCTGGCTCGAACCGAAAAAGTCGACTACCGCGAATACGCGAAAGTATTTCCGGCGGACATCTTGCAAAGTGCGCGATTAGTCAATTCTCAACTAGAAGATATCATTCGTCAGCTTTTCCTTGGCAAAGTGTGAAAAGGCGATAGTTATCCATCAATGCCCCGCCGCGAAACCGAAGACGACGCGCTCGTCGAGTTCGTCTGCGATCAACTCGCCGGACTTGACGGCATCGCGCACAGGTCCATGTTCGGCGGATTCGGTCTATATTGTGGCTCGACGTTTTTCGGCATCGTGTATCGCGGACGCGTCTACTTCAAAACCTCCGAAACGTCCCGTGCAAAATATCTCGAATGGGGCACGGAACCGTTCCAGCCGAATGCGCGGCAGCGGCTCGGCGCGTACTATGAAGTCCCCGCCGAACTACTCGACGACCGCGATCGCCTTCTGACGCTTGCGGAAGAGGCCGTTGATATTGCGATGCAATCCAAAACAAAGTAACCTCGGAGACCAGCATGAAGATGAACACTGCAATCGGGTTGGCGGGTGTCCTGCTATTCGCGACATCCAACATCGCCTTCCCCGAAACGATTATCCATGCAGGCCGCTTGATCGACGGCGTGAGCGATACGCCTCGCGAGCGCGTGTCCATCGTGATCGAAGACGGCAAGTTCGCGCGCATTGAGGATGGCTACGTCAACGGCGGTTCGCGCGACACCGTGATCGATTTGCGTGAGCACACCGTCATGCCCGGGTTGATGGACATGCACACCCATCTCGCGTCGCAACATTCGAAAGACGCGTACACCGAAGACTTCTTCATGAACCCAACGGACACCGCGTTGCGCTCCGTGATCTACGCAAAGCGCACACTGATGGCGGGGTTCACGACGGTGCGCGACCTCGGCGATGATGGCATTGTCGTGAAGTCCCTGCGCACCGCCATCCGCGCGGGCTACATCGAGGGCCCGCGCATCTACGCGGCGGGCAAATCACTCGCCACGACCGGCGGCCACGCGGACCCGACGAACGGGGTCAACGAAAAATTGAAGGGCGATCCTGGGCCGATGGACGGCGTGATCAACGGTCCCGAAGACGCGTACAAAGCGGTCCGCCAACGCTACAAAGACGGCGCCGATCTGATAAAGCTAACGGCGACCGGCGGCGTGTTGAGTCTCGCGAAGAGCGGACAGAATCCCCAATTCACGTCCGCCGAATTGGAAGCGATTGTCACCGCCGCGAACGACTACAATTTCACGGTCGCGGTGCACGCCCACGGCGCCGAAGGAATGAAACGCGCGGTGTCGGCGGGCGTCACCTCGATCGAGCACGGCACATTCATGACCGACGAGATCATGCAATTGATGAAAGAACGCGGCACGTATTTCGTCCCCACCGTGCTCGCCGGCACCTGGGTCGCGGAAAAGTCGAAGGAGGACGGTTACTTCCCCGACATAGTCCGGCCCAAGGCAGCGGAAATCGGCCCGCAAATCAAAGACACCTTCCGCCGCGCCTACGCCTCGGGCGTGAAGATCGCCTTCGGCACGGACACCGGCGTATCGCCCCACGGCGAGAACGCTCGCGAATTCGAGCTGATGGTCGAATGCGGAATGCCGCCGATGGAGGCCATTCAATCCGCCACCGTGGAGGGCGCGAAGTTGCTGCGAATCGAGAACGAACTCGGCAGCATCGAGCCGGGAAAAATCGCGGACTTGATCGCGGTCGAGGGGAATCCGCTGCAGAAAATCGAACTGATGAAGGATGTAAAGTTCGTGATGAAAGAAGCTACGGTATATAAGCAACCGTGACGCGCGCGGCGGGGAATCCAACATGAAATCGATCGTAATCCAAGCAATCGCCTGCATCGCGCTAGTCGCGGGAGCTACGCGCTGCACCTCGCCCGAATCGACGCGATCGACCGGCGGCACGCCCGAGAATACGATCGTCGTCGGAAATAATTCCGAACCCGAGTCGCTCGATCCCCACATCGCCGAGAGCGTCTACTCGAGCCGGATTCTCACCTCGCTCTTCGAAGGTCTCGTCAACCTCCACTCCGAAACGCTCGAGCCCGTGCCCGGCGTCGCCGAAAGTTGGGATTCGACGCCCGACGGTCTCACGTACACGTTTCATCTCCGCGCCGACGCGAAGTGGTCCAACGGCGACCCCGTTACGGCGCAAGATTTCGCGTATTCGTGGAAGCGCATGCTGTCGCCGACGCTCGCGAGTCCGTACGCGTACATGCTCTATTGCATAAAAAACGCGCAGCCGTACAACGAAGGCGAACTCGAAGATTTCTCGCAAGTGGGCGTAACCGTCGTCGACGACCGCACGCTCACCGTCACGCTTGAGTATCCCGCGCCTTATTTTCTGACACTGCACGCGCACCAATCGTGGTACCCCGTGCACCGCGCCACGATCGAAAAATTCGGCGCAATGGACGAGCGCAACACCAGGTGGATTCGCGCAGGCAACCTCGTGGGCAACGGCCCGTATCTCTTGAACGCCTGGGAACCCTCCGCGTACATCGAGGCCACGCGAAACCCACACTACTGGAACAACGCGGAAACCAACATCGACGCCGTGCGCTATTTGCCCGTGAACAGTGAAAACACCGAAGAACGCATGTTTCGCGCCGGCGAAATCCACATGACCGATCGCATGCCGCCGTCGAAAATCGACACCTGGCGCAAGGATCGCCCGGATCAGTTGCGCATCGATCCGTATGCATCGATCACCTATGGCCTCTTCAACGTCGAACGCGCGCCCTTCGACGACGCGCGCGTGCGCAGAGCTTTCTCAATGACCATCGACCGCGCGACGATCTCCTTGCGAGTGCGAGCCGCGGTCGATCCGCCTGCCTATTTCTTTACGCCGCCAGGCGTCGGCGGCTACACCTCGCCGTCCCGCGTGGAAGAGGACTACGAGGAGGCCAAACGCCTCCTCGCCGAAGCAGGCTACCCCGGCGGCGAAGGCTTCCCCAGCGTCGACATGCTCTACAGCACAAGCGATTCCGGCAAATACCTATGCGAAGTCCTGCAGCAAATGTGGCAACAAAACTTGGGAGTCCACGTCGGCATCATCAATCAGGAGTGGAAGGTATTCCTAAGCACCCTCGAGCAGAACGACTACGC
>JBGTJY010000183.1:0-3349 GCA_041744855.1 Candidatus Hydrogenedentales bacterium | reverse complement strand
TTCTCGATACCGTGGTAGAGAAGATGAACGCCCAGCGGCGCAATGTGGACGCCGAGGCCGATGCGGATGCTTTGGAAGAAGTGGCGGTATCGGCTTTGGAAATCCCAGCGCCGGCCACGGTCACGGCGATCGTCCGCACGTCGAACAAGCCGATGGCGGCGGAGGTCGCGTTCAAGGGCGGCAATCGGAGTGCGGTGTCGTCCATCGAAGGGATTGAGACCGACCTGTCCGTTCGGTCGTTTGAGGTTGACGGAGATTTGGCGATCAAGGGCGACGTGCCGAGCGATGTGTTTCTGCGCGTGAAGAACGGCGGCGTGAAGATCAGCGGGCTGGTTGCGGGCAGTATCGTTGCGGAGCGCGACATCGAAATTGAAGGCAACACGCAAGGCGGCTTGATCGTGTCGCGGAACGGCAACATCAGCGCGGACCGCGTGCTCGTGAAATCGATCCTGGTTGCGAAGCGCGGCGACATTTCTTGCAACGACCTCGAGGATCCCGAGCGCGTGTTCGCGTGGGGCACGGTGCGCATCGCGGGGACAATGATGGGCGGGAAGGTATTCGGCGCGCACATCGCCGTGGAAGGGAGCGTGCTCTCCGGCGAGCTGCACACGTGTGGCGACATCCGCGCGGCCGCGATCGAATCGAAGCGGCACAAGCCGCCGCTGGTGTGCCTGCGGAAGCGATTGACCTGCGCTGACTATGGGCGCTACATGGACCATGGAATCTTCGACAATCAACGGCGCGTGGGCCAACTGGAAACGGAAATCGACACGCTGCGCCGCACGAACGAACACTCGCTGAAACTGATCGAGCATTGTTACCGGACGGGCATTTTGTACCTCGTGGGCGGCGTGGAGAACGCCGAGGCACTGCGCCAATTGCAGAACTTGCAGACGAGGTCGATCCATCTGAATCAAATTATCGCGATAGCCGAGCGTGTATCGCGCTACTTTTCGCAAATGGCGGAAGAGTCGGTGCCGGCGGAACCCGAGGCAAACGACGAGCAAAAGAAAGAGTTCCTGGGATCGCTGAACGGCGTTCGGCAAGAGATAGACGATTTGCCGGCGGAATTGGGCGCGAACTGCAAGACGTTCCTGCTCGAGCGATGCCAGCAGTTTCGCGGGCTCATTGAGGACTTGAACCAAAAGTACATCGGTGCGCAAAAGAACGGCCACGCCGAGACTACCTTCACGCAGACGTTGCAAGCGTGGAAGACGGTGGTTGAGCGAACGGAACTGGATGCGCGGAAAATCATCTCAGGCATATCAGTCGATAGCGCGCTGTTGGAGCGGATGGATGCGAATCCCGAGCGGTTGGAGTCGATACTCGACGAGTGCTTGCAATCGGAGCGGCTGAAGACCGACGAGGAGTCGCTAGCGCGCGTTCACTCGCCATTGATTCGCGTGCTCAAGGATCAGGCGGAACGCTATCGGCGCAGTATCGGCGCCAGCGCGGATCGGATAAAATGCGCGCAACGTGAACTGAAGCGCGTGCGCGCGCTGCTCGAGGACGATTCGGCCGTGTTGTATGGGGAATCGTTGGGCGGCGATTGCCGCGTGCAGGCGAACCGATTCGAGCGCGGTGTCGTGTTGACCGCATCGGCGAAGCGTCCGGAAGAATCGAGCCGCGGGGCGGGGGACGTGGTTATCCTGACGGAAACGATCGAGGGCGCTGCTACGTTTCGATTGCGGGACAAGGCGATTCAGCGACTCTAATCCGGCGAGGGGGCAGGGGGAAAATTGGAGCGAGTAGCCGAGCGCATTCACGCGCGCGATCGTTCGACGTATGCGCGCACGGCGGCGGCGCTCGGCGTTCTGATTTTGACGTGCGCGGTCTTTTTTCAGTCGTTGCAGCACGATTTTCTGTTGGTCGACGATCCTGCGTACGTGGTTGACAACGCGCACGTTCGCGATGGTCTTTCGATGCGGAGCGTGCAATGGGCGTTCACGAGCAGCACGCTTGGGCATTGGCATCCGGTCACGTTTCTCTCGTACATGCTCGACGCCGAGTTGTTCGGGATGAATCCCGCGGGATTCCATTTCACGAACGTCGTGCTGCATCTTTTGAACGCGACATTGTTGTGGGTGCTTCTTGCGCGAATGACCGGCGCATTCTGGCGCGGCGGAATTGTCGCGGCGTTGTTCGCCGTGCATCCGCTGCATGTCGAGTCCGTGGCGTGGATCGCGGAGCGCAAGGATGTGCTCAGCGCATTCTTCGCGTTGATTGCGTTGAATTTCTACGTGGAGTATGCGAGACGCAGAAGCGTACTGGCATACGCCGGGGTCGTTGCGGCGTTCGCATTGGCGTTGATGTCGAAGGCGATCGTCGTGACTTTGCCGTGCGCGATGTTGTTGTTGGACTTCTGGCCGCTTCGGCGTTTTGAATTCGGCGCGCGCGCAACCGGTCGGCGCATCATGTGGCTTATAATGGAAAAGCTACCGCTTTTTGTTCTCGCCGTGGTGGCTTCGGTGATGACGGTGTGGGCGTCGGCGCAGGACAACGCGGTGCGCGATTTGCAGTCGCTGTCGATTCCGTATCGTCTCGGCAACGCGTGCGTGAGCTATGGCACGTATCTTTCGAAAACTATTTGGCCTACGAATCTAGCGGCGTTCTATCCGCATCTCGGCGACGATCTCGGAACGTGGCGCGTGATGTTGTCAGTCGTTGTGCTGAGCTCAATCACGATCGTCGCGGTCGTGTATTGGCGAAAACGACCGTACGCGATCGTCGGCTGGTTGTGGTTTCTGGGTTTGATTGTGCCCGTGTCGGGATTGTTTCAGGTCGGCGATCAGGCGATGGCCGATCGGTACACCTATTTGTCGTTGATCGGCGTGTTTGTGAGCGTCGTTTGGGCGCTCGCAGATGGGGTGGAGCGCTATCGCATTTCGTGGCGCTCGATCGCGTTCGCGACCGTGGGTGTCGTGCTGGCGGCGTCGTTCGTCGCGTGGCGGCAGACCGCGCTTTGGCGCGACACGATCACGCTCTACGAACACACGCGCGCTGTGACACCGGACAACGCGTTTACGCGGCAAGTGCTCGGACACGCGTATTTGATGGAGAACCGACCCGCGGAAGCCGCGCCGCATTACGAGGCTGCGTTGCGGATGAATCCCGAGCACGCCGATTGGACGAATATGTTGGGGTACGCCGAGCTGCAGATGGGGCAGAGGGAGCAGGCGAAGGCGCTATTTGAACGTGCCGTCGCGTTGCGGCCCGATCATGCTGACGCGTGGAACAACCTCGGGATTGTGTATCTGGAAGATGGCGACTATGCGAATGCGCAGGCGAGTTTCGCGCGCGTCGTCGCGTTGCGGCCGGAGTACGAAGGGCCGCGGGTGAATTTGGGGAT
>JBGTJY010000182.1:0-3313 GCA_041744855.1 Candidatus Hydrogenedentales bacterium | reverse complement strand
ACCCGAGTACGGTGGATTCGGCGGGGATGGCGTAGAACGTCGCATCGATCTCGACGGTGCGATACACGGTCGCGTAGTGGGAGATGAAGTCGCCTGGCTTCGTACCCTTGGGATAGAACTTCCCAAGCCAACCGGGGGCGGTCCATGACGACGCGCCCAGATGTAATTTCGGATTGCCGTTCATGGGAGAGGAGGTTATCGGAAATTTATAGGCTGTAACAAAACTTGTCGGAAATACGAGATTGCCACGGGCGCGCGCGATGCTTTAAGGCGCGCGGCCTCGCAATGACGGGGTCGTCGCGCGCGATGCTTTAAGGCGCGCGGCCTCGCAATGACGGGTTTTGTTAGAGCCGCTTAGCTCAAGCCGCCGCCGTCGACGATGAAGGTTTGTCCGGTGATGTAGCTGCCTTCCTTCGAGGCGAGCAGGACTGCGGTGCCCGCGATGTCTTCCGGGTCGCCCAATCGGCGGAGCGGATAGCCTTGCTCGACTTGGCGGCGGCGTTCGGGGTCTTCCCAAAGTGCGCGGGCGAAATCGGTTTTGATGAGGCCCGGGGCGATGCCATTCACGCGAATGTTGTGGGGGCCGTTTTCCTGCGCGAGACAGCGGACGAGTTCGAGGTCGGCGGCTTTGGAGATGCAATAGGCGCCGAGGGTCGTGCTGCCGCGATAGGCGCCGACGCTGGAAACGACGACAACGGCGCCGTCTTTGCGTTCGCGCATTTCGGGGAGGACCATGTGGATTAGCCAATGGTTGCTGATGATGTTGCAATGGAGAATTTTCTCGAACGCGGAGTCGGGGATGCCCTCCATGGGTCCGAAGTAGGGGTTGACGGCGGCGTTGCAGACGAGGATGTGAATCGGCCCGAGTTGTTTGCGGGTTTCGTCGACGAGATTTTGCAGTTGCTCTTTGTATGAAATGTTGCAGGGAATCACGACGGCCTTGCCTTGTTTCTTTGCGTTGATCTCCGCGGCGACGGATTCGCAGACGTCGGCCTTTCGGCTCGAGACGACGACATTCGCGCCGCACTCGGCGAGGCCGGCGGCGATGGCTTTGCCGATGCCTTTCGAGGAGCCGGTGATGAGGGCGTTTTTACCTTTCAAATCGAACATGTTTGGTTTTCCTTCCGCTTGTATCTATTGCCAATTTCCGATTCTAAGATTTGGGACTCGTGCGAATTCCCTGACGTTGTTGGTGACGAGCGTGGCTCCGAGCGAGAGGGCGTGGGCCGCGATCAGCATGTCGAGCGGGCCAATGACGGTCCCCAATCGTTCCAGGTGCGCTCGTATTTCGCCGTAGATTCTAGATGCTTCCTCGTCGAAGGGCACGACGACAAGCGGTGTACAGAACTGGATGAGCCGCGCGCGGTTCTCGATGGGCCAATCGCTTTTCTGAACTCCGGTTTCCAACTCGGCCAGGGCGATTGATGATAGCCCGACATCTCGTAGCACCGTTTGTTGCCGCAAGCGCGACGCGATTGTTCGTCCGCGCCCACGAATGAGCTCGATGCAGATGTCGGAATCCAGGAAGTAGCGAATCAATCTTCGACTTCGCTGTACGCGCCGGTCTCGGTTGGAACACAGTCGGGGAAATCGCTGGAAAACTTATTCAGGCTCTCCATCATGATTTCCCATCCCTTTTCTTTGGGGAAAATGATGAGTGCGTCTCCCACTTTGTTAATACACACCTCGTCGGTGTCGAGTTGGTATTCTTTCGGCAGGCGAACAGCCTGGCTTCCGCCGTTCATAAAGACTTTGGCAGTGCGCATATTCGTGGGCTCCGGGATGTATATACCGAAGTATATACTGGATTTGGGGTGTGGTCAATGGCACGGCGCCGCAGGTCGATTGTATGTCGAGTTGTCGTGAGGGCGTAAGCTTGTAACTTGAAACGAAGGTGCGATGTAAACCATTTTAGCGATTACGATTACGATTACGGGTTGTCATGAAGGCTTCGCCTTCTTCCTGAAAGAATGAAAATGCGGTGTAGGCCGTTTGTCGATTACGATTACGATTACGATTACGCGTTGTCATGAAGGCTTCGCCTTCTTCCTGAAAGAATGAAAAAGCGGTGTAAGCCGTTTTTATCGATTACGATTACGATTACGATTACGATTACGATTACGAAGTACGAGCACGAGGGTGCGCAGCAAGATTGTGTTTTGGTGCAATCTAAAAGGCAGGCGGGGCATATTCAGAGGGCCGGCTCAATTTGGCGCGCATTGTATATGGGGTGGCGGGGGAGGGGCTTGGGCATGCGACTCGTGCGCGGGTGATGGCGGCGCATCTTCGCTCGATCGGGCATGAGGTCCGGATGGTGAGTTACGAACGCGGCTACGCTTTGCTGCGTGACGAATTCGATTGTTTCGAAATCGCGGGGTTGCACATTGGGATTCGCGACAACAGGGTTGCGATCTTCAAATGCCTGGTGGAGAACGCGCGTAAGGCGCCGCAGATTCGGTCTGCGTGGCGCAGGTTGCGGGCGGAACTTTTCGAGGCGTTTGAACCGGACGGGGTGATTACGGATTTCGAACCGATGACGGCTTATCTTGCGCGGCGATATAAGCTGCCCTTGATTTCGGTGGACAACCAGCATGCGATGCGCTACATGGAGTACGAGTGCCCGCGGGGTCTACGGGTGAACGAAGCGATGTCGCGGCTCGTCGTGCGGCTGACGGTACCGGCGCCGGATGCCGCGCTCATCACGACGTTTTTCAGGGGGGAGGTGAAGAACGACCGGACGTTCCTTTTTCCGCCGATCCTTCGCGAGGATGTCGTCGATCGGGAGGCGACGCGGGGCGAGCACATCGTCGTGTATCACACGCGGGAGTTTGGGTCGTTTCTGGATGAACTGAAGAAATTTCCCGATGAGCGTTTTTTGGTGTATGGCTATAACCGAGACGCTGTCGATGGGCCGATTCAGTTCAGGAAGTTTAGCGTCGAGGGGTTTCGCGATGACGTGGTGAGTTGTAAGGCGGTGATGGCGACGGCGGGTTTCACGTTACTTAGCGAGGCGTTGCATTTGCGTAAACCATTTCTCGCAACGCCGCAGCAGGGACAGTTTGAGCAGGAGCTGAATGCTTGCATGCTCGAGAAGCTCGGGTATGGGATGAACGCGGGGAAGTCGGGCGGGGCTGCGGTGGGGCGTTTTCTTGAGCGCTTGCCGGAGTTTGAGGGGAATTTGGCGGGTTATGTGAGCGATGGGAATGGTTCGTTGAAAGCGAAGTTGGGGGAACTGGTCGGGGGGGATTGGCTCGCGCAGAGGCGCGGAGGCGCGGGGGGGTGATGGGGAGAATCTCGCGCAGAGACGCGGAGA
>JBGTJY010000181.1:0-1506 GCA_041744855.1 Candidatus Hydrogenedentales bacterium | reverse complement strand
TCGTTCGTCGCGGGCACCGGTCAGACGTTACGCGTGTCAGCCGCGAAAGAGGAGGGCGGTTTTCAGATTGAAAGCGGAACTGACCAGGAGCTGTTCAAGGACTACGAGGCATACCGAAAAGCGTCGCTCGCGCGCTTGGGGGAGCCAGGGCGCGCGACGGCGAGCGTGGCGGCGAGCACCGGTGACATTGCTGCGATCAAGCGCCTGAAGGACGAAGAGGTGACAGCCTACAATGCGCATCGGCGAGAGCTGAACGACTTTACGCTCTCTCATCTTCGCGGTTCAGCGGCGCTCTATGCCGCCTCTCTCCGGTGGGATGGTGATTATCGTCTCGATGATCTGGCGGAAACGGTGGCTGCCTACGCCGCGCTTCATCCCGGGGCGAAGATCGTCCGTCTCATGGAAGACCGCATTGATCGTTTCCGCAACGTCCTCCTCGGGGCGGATGCTCCGCCGCTCTCGGGGTCGTCGCCGGACGGTCAGGCGATCGATCTCGAAAGTTTCCGCGGACGTTTCGTCCTCGTGGATTTCTGGGCCTCGTGGTGTCCGCCCTGTCGCCTCGAAAATCGTCACTACGCGGAGCTTCATCAACGCCTCCCGGCGGACAAGTTCGCGATTCTTGCCGTGTCCGTCGATGACAACGCGAGAGCATTGAAGGCTGCGATCGCCCGCGATGGCGCGCGCTGGAATCACATTTCCGATCTGGAGGGGTGGAAGTCGTCGCTGGCCGCGCGTTACAATGTCACGGCGCTTCCGGCGAACTTCCTTCTCGATCCAGCCGGTCGCATCGTCGCCAAGAATGTGTTCGGCGAGCAGCTCGATCGTTTGCTCGAGGAGAAGATCGGCCGGCCGGAATAGTCGGTCGGTCTTCGTCCAGCTCCTTCAAACTGCATGCAAGAAGGAAGTTTCACCACCAAGGCACAAAGCGCACAAAGTCGGGACGAGCCAAAGGTGTGAACATCGGGCAGCGAGTCGCGGTTCACACGTACCGAGAAGAGGTCGAGACTCTATTCATAACTGACTTTGCAGTCCTTCGTGTACTTTGTGTCTTGGTGGTTGCATTCTCTTCCATGCGTAACGGGAAACGCTTGCGCGATCACATTCCCGAACACCGTCGTTGATCGTCGGCGAGGTATCACGGCGCGGCGTAGACCTCGACGATCGCGATGCCTTCGCGGTTCTGCGAGTCGGACACTTGCGCGGTGTAGGCTCCGGGAGGCACCTCGATCAGTAGCGTCGCGTCGCGGCTTCCGGGCGTGAGGGGGAACGCGCCGACTTGCTGCGCGACCGCCGCGATGATGTCCGCGTCGTTTCCGGCTTCCCAGTCGCTGTTCGTGGCTGTGGTCGTGCCATCGGCCCGGATGAGGGTGAGTTGGGGGTCCGGCAGCACGTCTCCGGTGGCAAAGCCGAAGGCGACTGCCAGTTCGGGTCCGACGCCGCGGATCAGCAGTCGGCGTGGACTTCCGGATACAACGATTCCGGGGACCATGATGGAAACGCCGGTTT
>JBGTJY010000180.1:0-2592 GCA_041744855.1 Candidatus Hydrogenedentales bacterium | reverse complement strand
GCCTCGATCGCTCGTTGGAGTACGGCCTTTGCCAGTCCGGCTGGGGCGTGATCGAATCGCTCCGCGGCGACCTCCCCCAAGCCGAACGCAGGCTCGCCCGCGCGGTCAGCGTTCTGCGCCCAACGCGCAACGAATATCCCTTCCAATTCGCGGAGGCCGCCACGAATCTCGGCACGATCCTGCTCAGCCGCCAGAATTCCACGGCGGCGATGCCGCACTACGAACAAGCCCTGCAAGCGCTCCGCCGGGCAAAAGTCCCCGCGTGCGAGCAACTCGGCCACACACTCAACGGCCTCGCGTACACGCAGTATCTAAATGGCGACGATTCGAGCGCGGTTCAGAATCTCATCCAGGCGATCAAAGTATTCGGCGCCGCAATCGGCAACCCTTCTAGCGAAACCGCGAAGTGTGCCCATGACCTCGCCAAGGTCTACCAACATATGGGTCTGACGGAAAAAGCCGACGAAACCTTCCGGCTTTCCATTCGAATGTACCAGGAAACGCTCGGCGCCGATCACCCTTCCACAAAGCAAGCTCTCGCAAGCTACGAGGAATTCCAACATCCAACCGAACCCGCCGCGGACGACGCGAAGCCCTAGGTTCGGAGTTCCGCATTCATGCGGCGGATCAAGCACCAAGCCCCCTCCCCCACAACGAAAGCCCAAGCGCTCCATTTCCGCCCCATCCCCGCCCTCTGCCATAATGCTGCGTTTCCGCAAGTCCCTTCCCTCCCCCGCTCGGAATAGTGTCGAAGCATGTTCTACGGCTGGAAAATTGTCGGCGTTACGCTTTTAACGCACTTCGTATCCGTCGGATTCGTCTTCTATTCCTACGGCGTTTTCTTCAATTCGCTCACGGAAGAATTCGGCGGTAGCCGTCTCGGCGTATCGATCGGCCTCGCGATGATGAACGTCGCCACGGGCTGCTTCGCGCCGTTCCTCGGACGCCTCCTCGATCACGGCAGCATCCGCAACGTCATGTGTTGCGGCGCCATCTCGATGGCCATCGGTTTCTTCCTCTCCTCGCAAATCACCGCGCTCTGGCAGTACTACCTCGTCCTCGTCACGTTTCTCGGACTCGGCGCCGCGGCCGTCGGCGGCATACCCGGCTCGACCCTCGTCGCGAAGTGGTTCGTTCGCCAGCGCGGTAAAGCGCTCGGCATTTCGACGATGGGCGTCTCGTCTTCCGGCATGATCATGGCGCCGCTGTCTACCCTGCTGATAGCGGAGTTCGGTTGGCGGGTCACCTTTATCGTCTACGGCATCACTACGCTCGTCGTTGTCGTGCCGGTCGTCTGGTTCTTCGTCATCAACCGGCCGGAAGACATCGGCAGCTTCCCCGACGGCGATCGCCCGCCGAACAAGGCGGAACGCGAGGATGCGCTCGATCCCGCGTTTCCCTTGGCGCCGGGCGATCAGCTCATCGATCACGCCACGCACATCGAGTGGTCTGGCCGCGCCGTCATGCGCGATCCGAATTTCTGGGTCATTGTCGTCGCCATCGCGCTCAACTTTTTCGCGAACGGCGCCATGCTCACGCACATGGTTCCCCACGGCACGGACCTCGGCTACACGCTCTCGCAATCCGCGTTCGTGCTCTCAGCATCGGCAGGCGTCGGTGTGCTCGGTAAGCTCGTATTCGGATGGATCACGGATCGTGTCGCGTCGCGCGAAGCGATGTGGGTCGCCATCGCATTTCAAATCGTCGGCGTGCTCATGACGCTCTACTCGGATTCCTACACGGGGCTCCTGCTGGCCGGCAGTGTCTACGGTTTCGGCATGGGCGGCATCATGCCGCTCTGGGCCTCGCTCGTCGGCGAGTGTTTCGATCGCCACTCGTTCGGACGCGTCATGGGCCTCATGAGCCCGTGCATGGTGCCGCTGCAAACGTTCGGCATCCCCTTCGCCGGATACGTCTACGATCGCATGGGAAGTTACGACATCGCGTTCTGGACCTTCATCGGCGTCTACGCAATCGCCACCGTCGCGCTGGTCTTCCAACGCCGCCGCGACATAAAATCCTAAATCGGAGGCCGCTCGGGGCGGGCTGTAGTGCGAATGGACATTTCCGCGACATGAAGATCCTGCGCTATGTCGTCATCCTCGCTTTCACGGCGAGCGTCTGCACCTTGATCGCGGCGCTGATCTATCGCTCGCGCGTCGTCTCCACGCCGGACACCGTGCAAGAACTCGCCGATCGCCTCCGCGCCAACGGCATCCCCTACGACCGCGTCGAAGCGATCCGCGAGTTCCCATGGGAATCCTCGAAGATTACCGAAAGTATCGCCCTCCGCGGCACGGACCTCTTCGTCGAAATACTGCGCATCGACGACCCCGCAACCTTCGAGGCCGCCGAAGAAGCCGGCTCCAAATACGCGGCGTTGCGAGGCGGCATCGAATGGGAACCGGTGCACACGATTGAAATCGTCGCCCGCCGACCCTACGTCGTGGTCATCCGCGAAGAACCGAAGCGCGGCCAAATCGCAGCCATCCTGCAGCGGCTCCTTCCGAACCAGGTCACTTAAAACGCAGAGACGCGGAGAATCGCAGAGGATCGCAGAGAGTTTCTTCATTCTCTCTGCGATCCTCTGCG
>JBGTJY010000179.1:0-3106 GCA_041744855.1 Candidatus Hydrogenedentales bacterium | reverse complement strand
TACCTTCGCGGGGCGCAGCTCGACAATGTTTGCGCGCATCCGTTGTTTTGGATAAACGACCGGTTGACGATGTCGCACATCGAACAGCTTTTGTTGCTGTTCAAGAATTGGGAAATCAACGGCGACATGAATTGCGCGTTGAATCGCGCGGTGTATGCGCTCGTCAAGGATATTGACCGCGAGGACATCGAACGCCTCGCGAATCGCCATGGCATCGATCCGCACTACGCGGAGCCGTGGGTGAAAAATATGACATCCGGTTCCGACGATCACAGTTCGCTGAATCTCGCAAGCGCCTACACAAGCGTGCGCGGCGCGGAAACGTTGGATGAATTCTGGAAGGGCGTCGAGGCGGGACACGCGGAAATCGAATGCGCCGATGGCACGCCGCTCGGATTCGCGCGCAACATTTACGGCATCGGTTACCAGTTCTATAAACAGCGCCTGTCGATGGAGAAATACACGAACAAGGACCTGTTCCTGAGTTTCCTCGATGAGTGTCTGCGGACGCACTCAGGCGCGAAATCGTCGCCACCGGCGTGGTATCACTTGATCCGCTCGAGGCGGCGCGCCAACAAATCGCATTCGTTCAGCGACCATTCGCTGTTCCAAATCGCGCGTGTCGAGGCGGAACGGAAGATATTGTCCGATCCGCAATTGATGGCCATCGTCCGCGGCGGACGCAACGGTTTCGGAAATGTCGACGAGCAATGGTTCGAATTTGTGAACCAGATTTCGAATCGTGTGCTGGGCCAATTTGCGCATCACGTGCTCGATCGCATTCTCGCGGGTCAGCTTGTCGACCTGTTCCATTCGGTCGGCTCGGGGGCCGCGTTGTACATGCTGATGGCGCCGTATTTCGTGGGCTTTTCGCACCACCGCCGCCAGCGTGAATGGAGCGCCGCCATACTCGAACATTTCGGTGTTCAACCGGACGCGATCGAGTTCGCGGGCGATCCGAACGTCGCGCATTTCACGGATACGTACTATCACGAGAACGGCGTCGCGCGCTCGATCCAGCGCCAACTCGCGCTCGCGCAACAACTCGAAAAGAACTACACGGTGCTCACGTGCAGAAAAAAGCGCGATCGCATGGAGCGCGGCGTACACGATTTCGAGTCCGTGACTTCCTTCGCGATTCCGGAATACCCCGAGGTCGAAATGCTGACGCCGCCGTTTCTGCAAATGCTGCGACACTGCTACGAATCCGATTACACGCACATTCACATTGCGACGCCGGGTCCAGTCGGGCTGGCGGGTCTGGCGATCGCGCGCATTCTCGGGATTCCAGTCTCGAGCACGTACCACACCTCGTTGCCGCTCTATGCGAAGGCCTCGACGGAAGACGCGTACGTGGAAGACACGTTGTGGAAATACATGGTGTGGTTCTACGGCCAGATGGACGACATCCTCGTGCCGTCGTGGTCCGCCGCCGGCGATTTGCTCGAGCGCGGCATCGCCCGCGAACGCATCAAGGTGCATGCGCGCGGCTGCGACATCGAGCGATTCCATCCGAACCGCGGCTCGGACTTTTTGGCGACGCGATTCGGCATCGCCGACGATCGCGTGAACTTTCTTTACGTGGGACGCGTCGCGAAGGACAAAGGCCTGCGAACGTTGCAACAGGCGTTTCTAGAGATGGTGGACCAGGGCGGCAACGCGCGCCTGATTGTCGCGGGCGAGGGACCCTATGCCGCCGAGATGCAGGAAGCGTTGCGCGATGTCCCCGTGCTGTTTACCGGCTTCGTTGCGGAGGCGGACCTCGCAGCGCTGTATGCAAGTTGCGATTGCTTCGTATTCCCGAGCACGACCGACACAATCGGCAACGCCGTACTTGAGGCGCAAGCGTCGGGACTGCCGGTCATCGTCACCGACCGAGGCGGGCCGCGGGAGAATATGCTCGCGGACGAAACAGGCCTCGTCGTCGAAACCAACAACGTAACATCGCTTGCCCGGGCCATGCGCACGCTGGCGGCGGACCAAGCACTGCGCGAACGGATGGGCGCGGCCGCCCGCCTCTACATGCAGGGCAAAGACTTCGCGAGCTGCTTCGAATCAATCTACGCGATGTACACCGGCCGCGACGCAGCGAAACCCGTGAGCCTCGACTTCGAGGCGGGACTGCAGTCAGTGCTACTTCGAGCGGCCGCGGCGGTCTAATTAACCGGTCCCCGGGACGCAGACACGTCCGTTAGAAGCACTTACCGCTCCACCCACGCGTCACTCCCAACTCGAATCCGGAATTGGCCGCGCCTGGACTACCTCGATCATCAAGTTATCCGGGGCGAGGACGTAGAAGCTCTTGTGCTTGACCGACGGGTCCTCCGTGATCGGCGTTAGCATGTGGACGCCGTTGGCCTTCATGCGTTCGTAGACGGGCTCGAGTTCGCGGTATGAAAACGTGAGGTGGTTCAGCACATGGCCCTGGGTTGGTTCGAATTCCTTCGCGGGACCGTCTTCGGGTTTGTAATTGCTACCCGGCCACCAGATGCTGTCGAAGCTCGGTCGGCCGAAGATGACGAGGCTGATGTTGTCGACCTGGGTGAACGCCATTTGGATCGCGCCGATGTTTTCGCGGTGCTCGAAATTCGGCTTCGGCATCACGCGGGGTTGCAGGCCGAGGTTCTTCTGAAACCAACTCGCCATCTCGGCGACATCCGTTGCCCACAGGTGGACGTGGTCGAAGCGGTGGTTGCGGCTGCCCGTCCATAGCTCGACGAGTTCGCGGTCGGGTCCGAAGAGGTACATGCCGTAGTTGTTGCCGAGCTGGCCGATCTCCGTTTGAAACTCGATGCCCTGGGACTTCAGCCAGTCGTACTCGTCCTGTCCCGTGACGGCGGCCCAACCGATGTGCGAGATGGCCGTCTTCGGTCCGGTGCGCGGCGCTTCGTTCACCTTGTTCAGAAGAATGAAGGAGCGCTCCGTAAACAGCGCAGGCACTTCGCCGCGATATTTGATGTCCAACGCGCCGAAATATTTCTTGTAAAACTCGATGGTCTTCGCCGGGTCGGTGACATTGAGCCGCACGCTGTGAAAGCGCGCGGCCTCGGGCGGATCCTGCGCGGCAACCTGAAACGAAACACACACCCCAATCGCAGCGATCCAC
>JBGTJY010000178.1:0-6642 GCA_041744855.1 Candidatus Hydrogenedentales bacterium | reverse complement strand
TCAGCACGGGATGATCGCGAATCAGACTACATACGAGATTATGACGCCGGCGTCGATTGGGCGGAGCAGCAGCGACCTTGTATTGGGCAAGCATTCCGGGCGCGCGGGCCTTGCGGAACGCTGCAAGCAGATGGGCTTCGACTTGGGCTCGGACGAGGTTGCGCAGTTGTACGAGCGATTCATGGAGTTGGCTGACCGCAAAAAGGAAATTTTCGACGACGACCTGCGCGTGCTGCTGATGTCGATGCGCGATGACACGTTCGAGATTTATCACCTCGATACCGTGCACACTTCGGGCTCGAATCCGTGTGTGGCGTTGGTGAAGCTGCGCCACGGCGATCAGTCGTTGACGGATACAGCGATGGGTGATGGGCCGGTTGATGCCGCGTGCCGGGCGATCGAGCGGATCGTCAATGTGCAGGGGAAGCTTGTCGAGTTCACGATTCGGGCAGCGACGCCTGGGAAGGATGCCGTAGGTGAGGCGCACCTCGAGGTGCTGTTCGATGGTCGGCCGTTTAATGGGACGGGTGCGAGCACGGACATCATCGAGGCGGCGGCGCATGCGTATTTGAATGCGCTGAATAAGTATCTCGCGCTGAGCAGCACGGGGGTTGCTGCGGAGCCTGTGGAGAATTTGCGGGGGATCTAGGGTTTCGGGTCTCGGGTCTAGGGTCTCGAGTTTCGGGGGCTTTGGGTGGCCCGGACTAACACGGACCGTCAAGGACGGACACGGACCGGCACGGACGGACACGGACCGGCACGGACTTAGGTGATCGGGCCGCTAGCGCGACTATTGCCGCGTGAATGGGGAACTCGGAACGAGAGCATCATCAGTTCGTTTGCTCGCCGAAGATTCCTCCCGACTTCAGGCTTTCGATTTGTTCGTTGGTGTAGCCGGCTTCGTGCAGGACTTCGCGTGTATGTTCGCCGCGATTGGCGCCGATGTGTTTGTATTTCGGGGTCGCGCCTGAAAACTTGATGGGCATGCCTACTTGGCGTTGGGTTTTGCCGTTTGGTTTGGGGACTTCGACTACGAGGCCGCGGGCGGTGGTGTGAGGGTGCGCGAAAGTTTCGTCGAGGTTGAGGACGGGCTCGACGCAGCAGTCGACCTTTGCGAAGATGGCTTCCCATTCTTTGAGCGTTTTCGTTGCGATCACTGCGCGGATTTCTGCGATGACGGCGTCCATCTCGGGACCGGGGAGCGTTAGGCGCTCGATGAGGTCGGGGCGGCCGAGAGTTTCGCAGAACTGTCGCCAGAATTGCGGCTCGAGGCTGCCGACGGAGAGGTAGCGGCCGTCTTTGGTGCGGTAGTAGCCGTAGTGCGAGCCGCCGTTCAGCGGCAGCGACTGGTAGGTGGGGACTTCTCCGCTGACGAAGTACGCGGCGGCTGCGTAGGCGTTCCAGAGGACCGAGCCGTCGAACATGGAGACGTCGACGTGTTGGCCGCAGCCCGTTTCTTGGCGGTGTACGACGGCGGCGAGGATTCCTGCGACGACGCCCATGGAACCTGCTCCGATATCGGCGACTTGGAATCCTTGCGCGGCGGGGCCGTGTTCGCGCGTGCCGGAGTGGCTCATGACGCCGGCCATGGCGAGGTAGTTGTTGTCGTGGCCGGCGCGATCTTTGAGGGGGCCGGTCTGGCCGTAGCCGGTGAGCGAGCAGTAGATGAGGCGCGGGTTGATGGCGGCGAGGGCGTCGTAGCCGAGGCCCAGCCGGGACATCACGCCGGGGCGGAATTGTTCGAGAACGATGTCGTAGGTCGCGATGAGGCGCTTTACGATCGCGACTCCTTCCGGAGTTTTTAGGTTGAGTGCGATGGAGCGTTTGGAGCGATTGAGGAAGGCGTGGCCGGCGGCTACGCCGTCGTCGAATGGAGGACGCGAGCGGACCATGTCGAACCGATCGGGGGCTTCGACACGGACTACTTCGGCGCCGAGATCGGCGAGGAACATGGTGCCGAAGGGGCCGGGGAGGAGGGTGGAGAAGTCGAGGATTTTTAGAGAGCTTAGCATCGGGTTTCGGGTCTAGGTCTCGGGTCTAGAGTCTAGGGTCTCGGGTATTGAATGGGAATTATGGGAAGCATGGGACGGTATGGGATTTCTTTGGAGCGTGGTTGTTGCGGCTGGAACGGGTTAGTATAGTATTCGTTTCACGTTAGATCGCGCGATTGGGTCCCCGCTTACTGCCTGCGGGGACGACCGCCTGGAGAGACTTGGCTGGGCGGGGGCTGCGCGCGGTACATCGATTCCACGGGCTGAGGTTGCGAATACGCAATTAGCGGAGGATATCAGATGTCAGCAAACGGCGACGCTAGCAAGGTACGCAACGTTGGGATTGCGGGTCACGGGGGGACCGGCAAGACGATGCTCATCGAGCATGTCCTCCATAAGGCGGGGGCCACGAATCGGCTGGGGACGATCGCGGCGGGGAATACGGTCGGGGATTACTTGGAAGAAGAGGTCGCGCGGAAACAGACCATCACGATGAAGCTGATGCACGTCGATTGGAACGGCGTGCGCGTGCATCTGGTCGACCATCCCGGATATGCCGATTTCCTGGGCGAGCTTGCGGCGTCGACTCCCTTGCTGGACGGGATGATTATCGTCGTGGATGCGGGGACGGGGATTCAGGTCGGCACCGATAACGCGATGCATTATGCGGATACCTACAACGTGCCGCGGGCGATTTTCGTGAACAAGATGGACCGCGAGAATGTAGATTTTGACGCGGTGGTGACCCGGTTGCAGGAGGCGTACGGCAGCCAGTGCGTGCCATTGGTGATTCCGATTGGATCGGGGCTGACGCTCAAGGGCGTCGCGCATATTCTCGACTCGAAGAATCCGGAGATTGCGGATCAGGCGGAGTTGCTCAAGGCGGGATTGGTGGACGCGGTTGCGGAGTCAGACGATAAGCTGCTCGAGAAATATCTCGAATCGGGCGAGCTTTCTGAGGAAGATTTTCACGCTGGGCTGGCGGCGGGGATTAAGTTGGGCAAGATTGTGCCCATTCTCGCGGGGAGCGTCGAGAAGGAGATTGGGCTCGACGACTTGATGAATCTGATTACGAACGATTTCCCGTCGCCGCTCGATCGGTACATCGTGGTGCAGAACGGGAAGGCGGAGGGGGAAGTGGTAACGCCTTCGCCGACTGGGCCGTTTCTTGGTCAGGTGTTTCGTTCCGTCGTCGATCCGTTCGTGGGGCACTTGACGTTGTTTCGCGTGTTGTCCGGGCAATTGAAGGCGGACACCGAGTTTTACAACGTCAGCACGCAGAACAAGGAGCGGACGGGAAAGATTTTCTTGTTGCGGGGGAAGGACCAGGTGCAGGTCGAGTCCGTGGGTCCGGGGGATTTGGCGGCGTTGACGAAACTGAAGAAGACGCACTTTGGCGACACGATGTCCGTGCCGGGATCGACGGCGTTGTTGCCGAAGATTGAGTTGCCGCAATCGATGGTGAAGTTGGCGATTTTTCCGAAATCGCGCGCGGATGACGACAAGATCGGCGAGGCGTTGAACCGGATCGCGGAAGAAGACCCGACGTTCCACCATTATCGCGACCCGGAGACGCATGAACACGTCGTGAAGGGGATGGGCGATTTGCAGCTCGATATTTTGCTCGATCGCATGAAGCGGAAATTTCACGTCGAAGCCGAGACGCGCACGCCGAAGGTGGCATTCAAGGAGACGGTGAAGGGTAAGTCGGACGTGCAGGGCAAACACAAGAAGCAATCGGGCGGTCATGGACAATATGGCGACGTGCATATCCGCGTGAGTCCGAACGTGCGCGGAGGCGGATACGAGTTCATCGATAGCGTGGTGGGCGGCGTTGTGCCGCGGCAGTTCATTCCGCACGTGGATAAGGGGTGTCACGACGCGTTGCAGCGCGGGGTGATCGCTGGATTTCCGGTGGTCGATATCAAGGTGGAACTTTATTTCGGGTCGTACCACGATGTCGATTCGTCGGAAATGGCGTTCAAGTTGGCGGCGGCGCTTGCGATTCAGAAAGGCGTACGCGAGGCGAAGCCGTGTTTGCTTGAGCCGATCATGGAAGTCGAGGTGACGATTCCCGAGGAGTACATGGGGGATATTAACGGGGATTTGAGTTCGCGGCGTGGGCGTATTGTGGGGATGGAGACGGCGGGCGGGGGACGGCAGCGGATTCGCGCGACGGTGCCCGAGGCGGAGATATTGCGGTATTCGACGGACCTGCGCAGCAAGACGGGCGGGCGCGGGAGTTACACGATGAAGTTCGACCATTATGATGAGGTGCCGGAACATATTGCGACTCCGCTGATTGCGGCGTATGAGAAGTCGCGGGCGGCGGGTGAAGTGACTCATTGATTGTTCGCGCAGAGGCGCAGAGACGCAGAGGGTTTAGCCACGAATTTTGCGAATTGGCACGAATGGATTTATGAAGAAAGTCGCACTGATCTTGAATGGATATTTGGGTACGAGGTAAGCGGTAAACCTTTTTTTCGATAACGAATTACGATTTGCCATCAAGGCGTAGCCTTCTTCCCGAAAGAATGAAAATGCCATTCTTTCGATTACGATTACGATTACGAAGCACGAGCACGAAAGGGTAACCTGTGCCTGGTAGTTCGGATGGACATATTGTCGCGGTTGATGTTGGCGGCACGAATATCGTTGCGGCGGTGATCGACCGCGACATGAAGGTCGTCAGCCGTTGCAAGAAGAAGTCGCGGGGGCAGGCGGGATCGGAGTCGACTGAGCAGCGGCTTTGCGACACGATTCGCGCGGCGTTGGATGAGGCGAAAGTCGAGAAGCCGCGGGGGATTGGCGTGGGTTCGCCGGGTCCGCTCGATCCGGTGAAAGGCGTCATCTTCGATACGCCGAACCTCGCTTGGAAAGAGTTTCATTTGGTGGCGCACGTCTCGAAGAAATTCGACGTGCCGGTGGTGTTGGAGAATGACGTCAATCTTGGGACGTACGGCGAATATCGGTTCGGCAAGGCGTCGAAGTTCAACAATGTGCTGGGCGTGTTTCCCGGGACGGGCATCGGCGGGGGGTGGGTGCTGAATGGGAAAATTTTCTCGGGGTCGACGGGGTCGGCGCTCGAGGTGGGGCATATCACGGTTGAGCCGAACGGTCCGTTTTGCGGATGCGGAAAGCGCGGGTGTTTGGAGGCTGTGGCATCGCGGATTGCGATCGCGGAACAGGTGGCGGCGATTGCGGCGCGTCACGATGCGCCGTTCATTCTCGAGAATTATGGGACCGATCTCGCGAATATCCGGAGCGGGGCGATCGCGAAGGCGGTGAAGGCCGGGGAGAAGATGGTCGAGTCGGTGGTGCGGAAAGCCGCGTATTATGTGGGCATGACCATCGGCAATCTGGTGAACGTGTTGAGTCCGGAGGCGGTAGTGATCGGGGGCGGACTCGTCGAGGCGATGGAGAAGCTTTACATGGAGGAGGTCGCGCGGGGGATGAAGGATCACGCGCTGCCGTTTATGGCTAAGAACGTGGAGTTGTTGTCGGCGAAGTTGGGGGATGATGCGGTGGTGATGGGGGCGGCGCAACATATTTGCGATTTTCTAGGGTCTCGGGTCTAGGGTTTCGGGTCTCGGTGGGCTAGACCAGAAATTTTGATTTCGAGTGCGAGGTACGGGGAAAGGATTCGGATCATGCACGTCGCGCTCGGGATTCTTCTTGTTGTGACCTTGTTTTCTATTTCGTGTGCGACTGGTGCTGGGCGGGTGGTGAGGGTGGATGGGGAGCGGATGCTGATTGGGAGCATTTCGGACGGTCAGCTCTATCGGCACTTTCCAGAGTTCAAGCGGAATAAGGACGCGTATGCTCCGGACATGGGTGTGGTGGAGGAGATTCGGGCTGCGTTGAACGACGAATCGATCGTGTTGTTTCTGGGGACTTGGTGTGCGGATTCGCTGGAGGTTGTGCCGAAGTTTTTGCGGGTGATGGATGAGTTGGGGGACGCTGCGCCGTCGTTGACGATGTATGCGACGGACGAGGCGAAGGTGGAACCGCAGCCGTTGCCGAGGACGTATGGGATCGAGTTTGTGCCGACGTTTATAGTCTTTCGGGACGGGAAAGAGTTGGGCCGGATTGTGGAGCATCCCGAGGCGTCGATCGAAACGAATTTACTTGCGATTGTGGAGCGGAATTAAGTTCCCAATAGATTTGCTTGAACGAGTGTTAAGGAGTACGGATTGTTGAAACCTTTTCCTTTGATTTTGACGGGATTGTTGGTGGCGGGAGGGCTTGCTGCCGCGGGGTGGTTTGCTGGGGCGGGGTTTGAGGCGGGGCGGGAGGCTGAACGGTTCGTTACGGTGAAGGGGGTTTCGGAGCGGGATGTCGAGGCCGACCAGTCGGTGTGGCAGCTTAGTTTCGTTGCGACGAATGAAGATTTGAGCGCGGCGCAGGCACAGATTCAGGAATCGCGCGCGAAGATTACGGCGTTTATCGAGCGCCACGGGATCGCGAAGGAGAACGTCGAGCTACAGGCCTTCGACGTGACGGATCGGCTTGCGGATCCGTATCAGCAGGGCGGGGGCGAGAGCCGGTTCATTGTGAAGGCGACGTTGGCCGTTCACACGGATGAGCCGTTGAAAGTGAAGCAGGCGGCGGAGAATATTGGGCAGGTTGTGGAAGAAGGGGTTGTCGTTAC
>JBGTJY010000177.1:0-4826 GCA_041744855.1 Candidatus Hydrogenedentales bacterium | reverse complement strand
GTCGATCGCGCGCACGATGCGAATAGTCGTTTCGGCTTCAATACGCGGCAACTTGTCGCTCGACCCATTCTGCTCGACCGCGGAGATCGCAATGCCCAGCACCACGACATCCGCGCGATTCTCCAGGCCAAAACGCGCCGCCAGTTCGGGCGGCCCCTGGACGTATCGCAGCAGTTCTGGCGCCGCATACGACTCGCGCAACCGTGCGCCATCGACCACGCTGAATCCGGAACTTTGGAATGCGGCCACAAGTTGTGTTTCGACCACGCCAATCGCCGCGGCATTCAAGAACGTCTCGCCGGCAACTTCCTCCGCAACGAGAATCAGCGCCGTGGGCCGCGGATTGATGTGAGGAAATATTGCGCCCGCAACGTCGGAGCGCAGTTGCTGATTGCGTATGTACACTTCGACAAGGGCCCGCGTCGCGCCATCGACGGCTTCAGACTCGACGAGCCGCGAGGTCTGCACGTAGCGGTCGGTCTGCTTGTCCAGCGCCGCGGCGAGCTCCGTATATTCTTCGCCCAACAGAGACTTCACGGCGAGCACCAGCGCCTGACGCTCGGCGTCATGAATCGCTTCCGCGCGCGCGGCGCTGCCGTTGCCTTGCGCCGTACCGTGAACTTTAACCTTGAGAAAATCGCCTTCGATCTGACTCAGCGCGGCAAGCGGAAACGCGGCGACAATGCATAGGGCGAATCGCTGCAACATGGCGCGTCACTTCAACCGCGAACGCGATCGGCCCGCAGCTTCGCCATCCGGATCGCGCGTGCTGCACATGCCGTTGAGCACGGCGCCCTCGTCCATCCTGAGCGTTCGCGATCGAATATTGCCGTTAACGACCCCTGTCGACGTCAAGTGCAATTTACCGCCGCAGTTCAGGTTGCCATGCACTTCGCCGGCTAGCGTCATCGAAGCGCCGGACATCGCGTCGGCCTTCAGGCGGCCGGTCGGCCCCAGGTCCAGCATGTCGCCGCATTCGGTGCGGCCTTCGATCACGCCGTCGATGTGCGCCTTGTGGCAGCGCACGTCGCCCATGATGCAGCCCGACGGACCCAGCCGCAGTCTGCGCGCGACGGACACGTTGCCATTCACGCGCCCGGAAATCTCCGCGTCCGCCTCGGCATCGAGCGATCCTTCAATCACCACGCCCTCGGGCACCATCATGCAATCGCCCGGGCGGCTTCGCGCACTGCGGAATGGATTCGCCGGCGCCATCACGCCCGCGTTCGGGTCAGCGCCGCTCTCGAGTACGATGGTCTTTTGGATGCGCCCCCTCCCCCGGCTCGTCTCGAGTTTGTCCTCGAACAACGCGCCGATCTTCCCAGCGAACGAGCTGGGACGCGGAGCATTGGCCTTGGGGCCGCCCGAATCGTCGCTTGAATTGTTGCGGACGGCTGTCAAGGTTAGCGGCGCCTCCCGGTTCAACAAGACTCCGTCAACAATACCCGAGCTTGTTCGCGATGGATGCGATGCAGCCGGTGATCGTTTCCCGCGGATGGCTCATCACGAACGGTACACCGGAGTTTATGGCTTCCGGCACGACCTTATCATACACGATGTGGCCAATGAATTCCGTGTCCATCATCAGGTATTCCCGGGTCGATTTCGACAATATGTTCGCCGCGATCTGCGCCTCGTGCGCGTTTTGGACGCGATTCACCACGATTTTCGGCCGGATCGATTCCGCAAGCGCGACCACCTCGCCGCATATCTGCTGCTTGGTCGCCTCGTCGAATTCCCCTTTGTCGCGCACGGTGCGCACGAATTCGCGCAAGGTCACGGTGCGGTGCAGTAGCCGCGCGACTTCCGGGCTGCGATAGAACCGCACGATCTTGCGAAACAATGCCGACCGAAGAAACTTGAAAGCGTTGTCGATCGATGTCTTCTCTGGCGTAATCACCACCACGCCGTGCAACTCGCCCAACAGGAAAAAGTCCAGCGTGTCGAAGCTCGCGCCCGCCTCGAGATCGATAATCACGACGTCGGCCTGCAAGCGTTGCAGTTCGCGAATCAAGGCGTTCTTCTGTTGGAACTTCGGGTTCGCAACCTCAAGCAAACCCGTCGTGCCGGGGATAAAGCTCAAGTTCGGGTATTGGGTCGTGCAAACGATCGACGCGAGGTCCTTTGCGCCCTTCTGGTAGAAGAAATCGTCCAGGCGTTTGTCCGGACGAATCCCCAGCACCGTCTCGATGTTGGAACACCCGAGATCGGCGTCGACCAGCACGACGCGCCAGCCCTTCTGGGCAATCTCGACGGCGATGTTCGCCGCAAAGCACGTCTTGCCGACGCCTCCCTTACCCCCACCCACGACCATGATTTCCGGCATGCGAATCGCAAATTCGCGTTTCTCGGCGACTTGAGAAGAAGCAAGTGGCACTGGACTAGCCTCCGGTAGAACCCCCGTTCCCCGTCGCGCGTTGTGCGTGACGCCCCTCGAACTGGCCCTGCCGCGTCAATTTCCCCCACTGTCAGAACTCGTCGCGCAGCACCCCACTCCCAACATGTGGAAGCCGACTCCCTACATGTGGATAAGCAAGCTCTTTCTTAAACCATATGTAGGGTATTGTCAAGTTTTTTTTCGAATCAGAGGCCGGATTGATTTTCTGGAAAAGCTCAATCCGCCCTCCGTGAGCCTCCCGATCCGCCGGTGATATAATCCGCCGAACACATCCACCGCCATCACCAATGGCACTCCCCACGAAACTGCAAGAGGAAGGCCATTCCGTTGCCAGGCAAATTTCCAGAATGGCTCCGGCGCCCCTGGGCGCAGGGTCAGGACTTCGAATACACGCGCGATGTCGTGGCCGATCTGCAGCTCCACACGGTCTGCCAGAGCGCGCGCTGTCCGAACGTCGGCGAATGCTGGTCTAAGCGAACTGCAACGCTTATGGTACTAGGAAACACGTGTACGCGTAATTGCTCGTTCTGTTCCGTGCCGTCGGGCAAGCCTGAGCCCGCCGATCCCGGCGAGCCCGCGCGCGTCGCGGAAGCCGTGCAGCGGATGGGTCTGAAACACGCGGTCGTCACGACGGTCGTGCGCGACGATCTGGCCGACGGCGGGACGGGACACATCGCCGAAACCATCCGGGCAATTCGCGCGGCAAATCCAAAGACTACGGTCGAAATCCTCGTCTCGGATTATCGCGCGGATACGGAATCCATCGCGGAGATCGTCGATGCCGGTCCCGATGTATTCGGCCACAACATCGAGACCGTTCGGCGTCTGTTCCCGACGGTTCGAGATCGCCGATTCGATTACGAGACTTCGCTGCGCGTACTCGAACTCGCACGCGCAGCATCCGATTCCGTGATCGTCAAATCCGCGCTGATGGTCGGCCACGGCGAAACCACGCAGGACGTGGAAGATACGCTGCGCGACTTGCACGCTGCCGGATGCGAAGCCGTCTGCATCGGCCAGTATCTACGTCCGTCGCAACGTCAACGCGAAGTCGCGGATTATGTGAGCCCGCAACAATTCGCCGCATACGAAGCATTGGCCTACGCGATTGGCTTCGGGTTCGCCGTCGCGGGACCCTTCGTGCGCAGCTCGTACCGTTCCGAAGAAGTATTGAAGGCACCATTCGCGCGCGCTCGGCTAAATCTGAAGTGGTCTGAAAACGCGGCGCGCGTTTAGGAAAATCGATCATGCAACTCGAAGTGAAATTACCCGACCTCGGTGACGACGGCGTCGCGGAGGTCTCCGTTTCGTCGTGGTTGGCGGAAGTGGGCGCGACGTTGCGCGAGGGCGACGACTTGCTCGAAATCACAACCGACAAGGCGGCATTCTGCGTCCCGAGCCCGCGCGATGGCGTGCTCGCGGAAACGCGCGTGAATGCCGGCGAGGATATCCGAGTCGGCGACGTGATCTGCGTTCTGGACGTATAATCCGTTGCGCTCGCGCGTCATTCGCAAGCGAAGAATCTCCCTCGGGCAAAGTCTTCGCGCTGACGAGATTCTTCACTTCGTTCAGAATGACTGCTACGTTTTGATTGGAATGTTTTAGTACGAGCTGCATCCCAAGCCGCGAAAGGCGCAGGGGAACAGTCTGTTTTCAGCGGGAGGAGAACCGAAGAGATGGCGCGCGGAATTGCCGTGATTGGCGCGGGGACGGTGGGCGGCGGCGTGATCCACACGCTGCTGAGCCACCGCGACGTGTTGCTCGCCAGCGCGGGCGAAGAATTAAAGTTGACCCATGTCTGTGAAACGAATCGCGCGGCGTTGAAGGAATTCGCGCTCGACGGCGTCACGATTACCGGCGAAGTGAACGATCTGTATCGCGCGCCGAACGTCGACATCGTCTGCGAGCTGATCGGCGGCCGCGGTATCGCGCGGGAATTCATCCTGGGCGCGTTGAAAGCGAAGAAGCACGTCGTTACCGCGAACAAGATGCTGCTGGCCTTTCACGGACCCGAACTCGCGAAGGCCGCGGCGGATAACGGCGTCGAGCTGCGCTACGAGGCGGCTGTCGCCGGCGGCATTCCGATCATCAAGGCCATCCGCGAGGCCCTCGCGGCCAATCGCATCGAGCATGTGTACGGCATCCTCAACGGGACGTGTAACTACATCCTCAGCCGCATGACCTACGACGGCCTCGATTTCGACACCGCGCTCGCGCAAGCCCAGGCGAAGGGATTCGCCGAAACGCCGCCCGATCTCGATATCGACGGGCACGACACCGCGCACAAGTGCCAGATTCTCGCGTCGCTCTGCTATCGCTCCGAAGTCGATATCGACAAAATTCCCGTCGAAGGTATCCGCGACATCACGCACCTCGACGTGCAGTACGCCGAAGAATTGGGTTACCTGATCAAGCTGCTCGCGGTCAT
>JBGTJY010000176.1:0-3843 GCA_041744855.1 Candidatus Hydrogenedentales bacterium | reverse complement strand
CGGCGCTTTCCCGCGCCGGAATCCCGGCAACTCCGTCTCCGATTGGATCTCTTCATAAACCTTGCCGGCCATTTTCACTTCGTTAGCGGGCGCGATCGTGGCCTTCACTTCATAGGCGCAGTCGCCCTTATAGGAAACCTCGAACTTCGGCTCCTCCGCCCATTCAAAGTCGTCTTCCTCGTCGTGATCATGGTCGTGGTCATGATCGTGATCGTCATCCGAATCCGACGAATCCGAATCCGACGAACTCGAATCGGATTCCGAATCCGATGATTCGCCCGAATCGGAAGATCGGCCCGAATCGGAAGATTGGCCCGAATCGGAAGATTCGGCTTCGTCCGTCGCTGTGGCAACCGACTCTTCCGCGACTTCCTCCTCATGCAATTCTTCGACGTCCGCCTTCTTCTTCTTTTTCTTTTCCGCCATGTCAGTCAGTCTTTTCCCCAATTTCCCGCTAGTTAAGTGTTTGGTGGGCGAGGGGGGAGTCGAACCCCCACACCTTGCGGTACTGGATCCTAAGTCCAGCGCGTCTGCCAGTTCCGCCACTCGCCCCGGCTTGTTATTTCGCTAAGCGCTTGTCATGCCAATTTGTGCAGGTCGCTCATTCGCGACCCCCCGGACATACCGTCCCAAGCAGGGTTCTACGAGGGGGTCGACGGAGGGCGCGTCCTGCGCAACGTGTTGCAACTCAAAAGCCTATCATAGGCCCGGGGATGGGTCAAGAAATCCGCGGCCGGCGCCTTCGTATGCCGAGTGAAACCAGCGCGATTGCGGCCACCGCGAGGACCCACTCGGACATCCCAAGCGACCCCGGCGGACCTAGCGGCGCGTCGACTGTCATGGACAATCGCGGGCGATCTGTAGCCGCCTCGGCCGAGTAAAATCGCTTCACACGTTGTATCTGACCCTCGATGGCGCTGATGATAATCCAGCCATGATTCGTCGAGGGGGCAAGGATCCATGATTGGATGTCTGCCTCCAATCCGGCGCCGGCGAATACCAACACCGATCCCTGCTGACCCGCCACCGCCATCGCGCTCGGGGTCGGGACGAAATCGCCGCCCGGGCTGTCCCAAGTCGAGAACGTGTGGCGATTCGATTGCCAGGTCGCATCCCCGGGGCTGGCAGGTTCGCCAAATCCGCCGGCGAGCGGACCATCCGCGTCACCCTCACCCCAGTCCTTCGTTAGGCGATGCAGCGTGTACGTCACGTTGCCGAAGTTGCCCCCGGATCGTTCGACAGTGAATCGCAGCTCAGCGCTCAAAACAGTCGCGAACTGGTTGAACGTCGGAATTTCCACGCGGACTAACGCGCGACGGTCGAAGAGTTGATTCGTGGTGCCGGAGAAAACTCCGGTCGTGGCGCCACCCGAATTGGTGTTCTCGCTGAAGATGGAGGTGTCTTCGAAGCCGGAATAGCCGTTTAGGCCTTCTTCGAATACAAAGGTCCGCGTGCCCCCAAACCAGACCCCGCTCAGCACCAAGATTGCCGAGATCACGAAACGTCACTCTTCATCGGGATGTACTCCTACTGCACGCCCCCGATGCACTCCAAACCCCGTCAATGTACAACCTCTTCGCATCCCCATGCAAAATTCGCCATAATCCCACGCTTCAGCCCCGGGGGAACGCGCGTGCCACTCATCATCGACGGAAAGAAAATCGCCGCCGAAATTCGCGAGGAAATCCGCCGCGAGGTCGCTGCGCTCGCGCAACGGGGAATCACGCCGGGACTCGCCGTAGTCCTTGTGGGCGATGACCCCGCCAGCCAGATTTACACGCGAAACAAAAAACTGGCCTGCGAGGAACTGGGTATCGCCTCCTTCGCGCACGATCTTCCGAAGGATTGCTCCGAGCAACGTCTGCTCGATCTCGTCGAATCGCTCAATCGCGACCCGAAGGTGAACGGCATACTGGTTCAGCTCCCGCTGCCGAAACAGATCAACGAAACCAAGGTGCTCAATGCGATGAACCCCGACAAAGACGTCGACGGCTTCCATCCCATCAACGTCGGAAAACTCCTCAACGGCGACGCGTGCTTTCGCCCCTGTACGCCCTGGGGTTGCCAGGAACTGCTGCTCCGTTCCGGCGTCGACCCCGAAGGCAAACACGTCGTTGTGTTGGGCCGCTCGAACATCGTCGGCAAACCCATTGCCGCGATGCTCATGCAAAAGGCGCCGGGTGCGAACGCGACGGTCACGGTCTGCCATTCGCGCTCCAACAACCTCGCGGACATCACGAGGACTGCCGACATCCTCATCGCCGCAATGGGCTCGCCGCGCTTCGTGAAAGCGTCCATGGTCAAAGACGGCGTAGTCGTCATTGACGTGGGTACAAACCGCATCGTCGACGCGACGAAGAAGAGCGGCCACCGCCTCGTGGGCGACGTGGACTTCGACGAAGTCGCCCCGAAGGCCGCCGCAATCACGCCCGTACCTGGCGGCGTAGGCCCGATGACCATCACGATGCTTATGCTAAACACCGTAAAATCTGCACAATTATCTAATGGTTTAATCTAGAATAATATACTGGTATCTCAACCAGTCATTCTGAACGCCAGCGAAGATATCCCGGTACCTTAGGCCAGTCATTCTGAGCGCCAGCGAAGAATCTCAATTGCACGGGTTCCTGAGGTTTTACTGTAAACGTGATTCTTCGCTGGCGCTCAGAATGACTGGTGCATCGAATCGCAATGTTGAAATCTTGCGAATCCTGTCAAGAACCGCCCTGTGGCATAATCCCGCCCCATGATCACCCGCAACAGCGAATACCTCGACACGGTCCGATCTCTGTCCGACCAGATCGTTCAAGCCCAAGGACCGATCCGCATCCTCGACGCAATCAAGTGGGACGACTCGGTGCGCGAAGCCTTTTTCGCCAAGGGCTGCAAGGAACAACCCACAGTAGACGCCTCGTATTACGCCGCGCGCCCCCTCCCCTACGATGCCCCGGCACTACGCTCGCACTTGCAATCGATCCATCGCGAAATCGGCAAACGGCTCGGCGAGTTCAATCCCATTTCCGTCATCATGCGCCGCATTTGCCGTGAGTACGAGACGGTCATTCGCATGCTCGAAGCGCGCGGCACCGAGGATTTCAGCGCGTATTCCCAACAGCTTTACGGCTCCGCGAGCGACGCGTTCCATGCCGGCGACCCGACGCTTGCCGACCTCGGTATCATGCTTACCGGCCTCCTCAATCACATCGGCGACCACTCGCTCATCCACGAAGAGCCGCGCACCATCACCGGCGTCGAGGCTGTCGAAATCCTGGGCAAACGCCTCGAAAACACCTTCCGCGCCGTCTCGGGCGACGTGCGTGTGATTATCAGCGACGGCATCGTGGCCGATGCGGCCGCAGGCGCCGAGACGATCAAGATTCGCCGCGAGGCCCGCTTCAACGAGCGCGACCTCAAACTCCTCGAAGTGCACGAAGGCTGGGTGCACGTCGGCACGACGCTCAACGGCAATCGCCAACCCTATTGCACGTTCCTCAGCAAAGGCCCGCCCTCTTCGACGGTCACCCAGGAAGGCCTCGCGATGCTCTTGGAAATCCTCGCGTTCGCGTCGTATCCAAGCCGCGTGCGCCGGCTGACGAACCGCGTCCGTGCCGTGCTGCTGGCGGAAGAAGGCGCGACCTTCGTCGATGTCTTCCGCTACCTCTGCGACCAAGGCGTCAGTCAAGACGAGGCCTACCACGCCACGTCCCGCGTGTTTCGCGGCAGCACGCCCACGCTCGGCCCATTCACGAAAGACATCAGCTACAGCAAAGGCTTCATCCTCATTTACAGCTTCATTCTGCTCGCGGTCCGCAAGGGGTTGCTCGACCGCATTCCGCTGCTCTT
>JBGTJY010000175.1:0-1628 GCA_041744855.1 Candidatus Hydrogenedentales bacterium | reverse complement strand
TAGTTGGTTTGTTTTTGTCCAGACTTCATTGTCGGATTTACAATTCGGACATCGAGCGAGACTTGTTCGGCTCGAATTTTGGGCGGCACCACTAGGCTAGCAAACATGCAAGCCAACAACGCGGCGGAAAAATGGACGTTTCGCATGACGTACTCCTCGGTCAAAGAAAAGGTGAAATGGACGACGCTCGTCTGTCCACACCCATTCAACGAAATTGCCGCCGCGAAAAGGTTAGATTGGCGTCATAAGAATGTAAAACAATTGTCAGACGTCATGCGGGAGTGAGAAAAATGAAGATTGCCATCGTCGGATCGGGACGTGTCGGGTCTGCGATCGCGTTTGCGGCCACCATCAATCCGATGGCACGCGAGCTGTTGCTGATCAATCGCTCTCGCGACAAAGCGGAGGGTGACGCAATGGACCTGTCGCACGCCAGCGCACTGCAGAACAGCAACATGCGAATCTATGCCGGCGGCATCGAAGAGTCGACCGATTCCGACGTGATCGTGTTCACCGCCTCAGTACCCTACGGCGATCCGAACCGCAGGCGATCGGAACTCGCTGCCGACAACTTGGAGATTTTCAAATCGTGGATTCCCGCATTGGCCCAAGCCAGCCCCAACGCGATCATCATCGTCGTCAGCAACCCGGTCGATGCGCTGACCTACGCGGCGCTGAAACTATCCGGTTTTCCGCCCTCAAGAGTTTTTGGTACGGGCACATTGTTGGACAGCGTTCGGTACCGATCATTGCTTTCAACCGAACTCGAAATCCACGCCGACGATATCCGCGCGTACATTTTGGGAGAACACGGTGACAGCCAGTTTGCGGCGCATTCGTTATCGATGACCGGGGGCCAACGATTCTATCCCACCGATATTTCGCGTCGATTGTTTCAAGAAACGGTCACGATGGGATACGAGGTTTCAAAACGCAAAGGCTACACCAGCTATGGCATCGCGTTGGCCGTGATGACGATTCTCGATAGCGTCGTTTACGACCTCAAACACACCATGCCCGTGAGCGTCTTGATCGAAGATCATTGGGGCGTCAGCGACGTGTGCCTGTCGTTGCCCGCGGTGGTCGGAAGAGGCGGAATCCGACGAGTCCTCCGACCACCACTGTCCGACGAAGAACAGTTGTCGTTTCAACGTTCGGCCGATGCCGTCAAGTCAACGATTCAATCGATGGGCGAGCTATGAGCGTGTTCTCAGCCTCGAACCCATTTCACCCAAGCCTCGACAAACACTTGCGTCGAAACTCCGAACGATTCGCCGAACGCTTGTTCGAACGGCTTGCCATCGACGAGCAAACGTAAACACTTGTCAAAGTTTCGGCGATAGGTTCGATCGAGTAGGCTCGTTGCAATGGCCGCGCCGATGCGATCCGTATGCTCCGGCGTCAGTTTCCCATCGAGAAACTTTTTCGCATCGCCCATCACCGCGATCGCTTGCGAGATCTCGGCATCGAGCTTTTGACGCTCTTGACGATCGGCACCCCGTTTTCGAGCCGCCGTTGCTGTGCCGACACCCTCTGCGAGCCATCGTGGAACATCTCCGCCGCGCGTCGCGACCGCCAGACTGGTCAATGGCGAGAGTAACCGACTCGCGATCACATCTTCCTCGTCG
>JBGTJY010000174.1:0-4595 GCA_041744855.1 Candidatus Hydrogenedentales bacterium | reverse complement strand
CCGCGCCGTCCACTCTTCGACTGCACTGAACGTAGCGCCGGCGCCATAGACGGCGTTCGCCAGCACGTCCAGTTTGCCTTGTTCGTTCTCGACCCGTTTGAACAGTTTCGCGACAGCGGCTTCATCGCGGCAATCCGTGGGAACGGCGATGCCCGTGCCGCCCTTCGCGGTGACTTCGTCCGCAGTATCTTCGACGGAGCCGGGTAGACCGTCCGCGCGCTTCTTCCTGGATCGCCTGGATGTACGGCCTGCAACGTAGACGGTCGCGCCGGCTTCCCCCAGCGCAAGGGCGATTCCTTTGCCCGCGCCACGGCTTGCGCCCGCGACCACCGCGACACACCCCTTAAGGCTTTTCATTGGATATCTCCCTTGCCGCTCTCAAATTGTCACCGACGTAGTGACGCAGTGGTGTCTTACGCGAGAATGCGGCGGATCACGTCGCCATGTACGTCGGTGAGACGGCGATCTAGGCCATTATAGTAGTAGGTGAGTCGTGTGTGATCAAAGCCGAGCAGATGCAGTACTGTGGCGTAGTAATCCCAAACCGTGACGGGATTCTCGACGGCGCGGCGGCCGAATTCGTCCGTGGCGCCGAAGCTCGTGCCGCCGCGAACGCCCGCGCCCATCATCCAGCAGGTGAATCCGTCGGGGTTGTGGTCGCGGCCGGTGGTGCCGACTTGGTGCATCGGCATGCGGCCGAATTCGGTGGTCCAGAGGATGAGCGTTTCGTCGAGCATTCCGCGCTGTTTGAGATCGGCGAGCAGCGCGGCTGTCGGTTGATCGAAGATCGCGCAGTGACGTTCGTAGTCGGTCTTGAGGGTTTTGTGCGCGTCCCAATTTAGAAGGCCATCGACGCCGGACGCGCGCGAGCCGCAGTATAGATTGACATAGCGGACGCCGCGCTCGAGTAGCCGCCGCGCGAGCAGGCAGTTGCGCGCGTAGGACGCCTTCAACGCGTTTTCGTCGCGCGTGCCGTAGAGCGCGTGGACGTAGTCCGGCTCGCCCTCGAGCGCCGAAACTTCCGGCGCGGAAAGTTGCATGCGCGCGGCCAATTCGTAGGCGGCCATGCGCGCTTGGAGTTCGGAGTTGCCGGGGTTGGACTCGGCGTGTTGGGCGTTCAGAAAGTCGATGAACTCGCGCGTGGCTCGTTCTTCGTCGGGCGAAACGGATTCTGGAATGTCCAAGTTCCGAATCGCGCGGTGTTCGGCCATCACGATGCCCTGGTGTTCCGCGGGCAGGAATCCGTTGCTCCAGTTCGCTTTGCCGTTGGGCGGTTCGCCGCGGACGTCCGGGATCGAAACGTAAGTGGGCAGGTTCTCGTTTTCGCGGCCCATCGCGTAGCTGAACCATGCGCCGGTGCTCGGGAAACCTTCTGCGACTTGGCCGGTGTTCATAAACACGCAGCCGGGACCGTGCGTGTTCGTTTTCGAGGTCATCGAGTGGACGAACGCGATGTCGTCCGCGTGCCGCGACAGTTGCGGCAGGAGCGACGAGAACATTTTTCCGCTGGCGCCCGCGGGTTGGAACGCCCACGGACTGCGCATGAGGTTGCCGTTTTTGCCTTGGAAGCTGACGAATTCGGCTTCGCCGGGCATGGGCGTGCCGTCGTATTGCTCGAGGGCGGGTTTGTGTTCCCACAAGTCCATGTGAGATGCCGCGCCGGGGCAGAAGATTTGGAGGACGCGTTTGGCTTTCGGCGTGAAGTGCGGCGTGAACATATCCGCGCGCGCAGCGGCCGAAGCGAATTCGGGCGCGAGCATGCTGGTCAGGCCGATACCGGCGAGTCCCGAGAACACGTCGTTCAAAAAACGGCGTCGGGACAGGAGCTGATCGTGCAACGTGTCGGCGATGGGCTTCATCAGTTGAGATAGATAAACTCGTTTGAGTTGAACAGCGCGCGGCAGAATGCATTCAGACCGTGGGAATTCACGAATGAGATCGCATTCGATTCTTCCAATGCGGCCGGCAATCGGCCGTAGAGGATTTCGAATGCGCGCTGGATTTGCGTTGAGGGATCGTCGCCGTCGCGAAGCCGTTGTGCGAGTAATTCCGCCATGTCGATCGTAAAACTGTGATTCATTGAGGTTAGCGCCTGCAGCGGGGACGTTGTCGTTTCGCGGCGCGGCGCGGGGAGCGCGCAATCGGGGCTGTCGTAGTCGGTCATGAAATCGATGCGCGATGCGCGCGCATTCTGGTGATACACGGCGCGGCGATACGTAGCGGGCCCGTGCGCGTCGAGCGGCACGTAGGTCGAAACGTTGTCGCGCAGATATTCGTAGAGCCGAAAGCCGGGGCCGCCCATGCGCGGGTCCAGTTTGCCGGCGACTGCGAGCATCGAATCGCGAATCTCCTCGCCGGATAATCTCCGCGGTGGGAATCGCCAGAGCAAGCGGCTGCTGGCGTCGCGTTGCGCGGCGTCGTTGCGGAAATCGCTGGACTGGCGATACGTATTCGAGAGCATGATGATGCGATGCATGCGCTTGAGTTGCCAGGGGTCGCCATCGTTCTCGAATTGCGGGTCGATCAGTTCGCTTGCGAGCCAATCGAGTAACTCGGGATGCGAAGGGCGTCCGCCCATGAATCCGAAATCGCTCGGGGTGTCGACGAGACCCCGGCCGAAGTGGTAGTGCCAGATGCGATTCACGAGGACTCTCGGCGTCAACGGATTTCGTGGGTCCACAATCCATCGCGCAAGAGCTAGGCGGCGTTCCTGTTCGGGCGCTTCTGATGCGAGCGCGTACTCGGCGTATTGCAATGCGCTGAGGCTTGCCGGCGATACGACGTCGCCCTTGCGTTGCGGATCGCCGCCCAGGAATATGTGCGTTGGCTCCGCCGGCTGCGTGAGCGTGCCCACGGGCAGTAGCGGCAACGGCGGAATCGCGTCGAGTTCGCGCGATACTGCCCGCAACTGTTCGTCGAGCGCGGCGAGTTCGTCTCGTTCCGTCTGGGTCGATTCAGCATCGATGTAGCGTTTATGGCGATGCGCGTCGTTCACGGGTTGGCGATCGTGGGAATCCGCCAAGACTGTCCACGTCTCGCCGTTGAGCGAAGTTTCGATGCGGTACTCGGAGAGGAACGTTGTCTCACCGCTGTCGATCGCGAGCGCGGCCTCGCGGTCGCTCGAGAAGACGACGCGGCGGATCGCCTCGTCACGCGCAAACCGGATCGTCAGCGTGGAACCTGCGGCGATCCAGCGCGCGCCGTACTTGCCGTCGATGGCGAGCTCCGCGCCGTAGGCCCGCGCGAAATCGCCGGGCGCGTTGCTGAGACCCTCGGCCAGCGCGCCACTCAAAGCCGCGGCGACGTTTCGATCGTCGAACGTGAACGCCTCGAACTCGTCGATGCGGAAGCCAGATTGCGAGCGCGGATCGCTGTCGCGGCCCTCGGCGACCAGTCGCACGAAACGGGCGCGAGTCGGCTCGAATGTCTCGGTTGTAAGGCGACGGTCGATCGGCTCGCGATGCCACCGCGCGTCGTATTCAGCGCGTTTGGATTCTCCCCGTGCGACGATCGCGTCGTGGATGGCGGCGCGCGCCTTCGCGATTTCGTCTTTCCTGGCGTTGAGCGGGCGAACCTTCGCCTCGTGTTGTTTGCGTTGATCGTCCGTCGCGACGATCCGATCGCCGTGCTGAACCCCCGCGAACGTCGCGTACCATCCGTAGTAGTCGCGCTCGGTGATCGGGTCGAACTTATGATCGTGACACCGCGCGCAGCCGACCGTCAGCCCGAGAAAGGCTTCGCCCGTCGCGCGGATGATCTCGTCAACGGTGTCGGCGCGAATTTGCGCCGCTTGCGCGGGGTCCTGATTGCCGACGATATCGAGCGGACCCGCAACGAGAAATGCCATCGCGATCTCCGTATCAGGGTTGCCGGGCGCGACAGTATCGGCGGCGATCTGTTCGACCGCAAACTGGTCGAAGGGTTTGTCTTCGTTGAACGCGCGGATCACGTAATCGCGGTACGGCCACGCGTTATCGATCAGGTGATTTACTTCGAAGCCGGTGCTCTCGCCGAAGCGAACGACATCGAGCCAGTGGCGGCCCCAGTGTTCGCCGTAGCGCGGCGAATCGAGCAGGCGATCGACGAGGTCTTTGTAGGCCGAATCGCCGACGCGATCGGGATTGCCGGTCTCGGCGGTGCAGGCCTCGATGAACGCGTGAATTTCCTCCGGCGTGGGCGGGAGGCCGTTCAGGTCATACGTCGCGCGGCGAATGAGGTCGCGAGGCGAGGCGGGCGGGGAAGGCCGTAGCCCGTTCCCGCGCAACGTGTCGAGCACGAATCGGTCGACGGGGTGCGTCGTCCATTCGGCGTAACTTCCGTCGATGGTTTCCAGGTTTGGCGGGACGACGGAGCGCACGGGCTGCAACGCCCACCAGTCGTCGCCCGCGCGTTTCTCCTGGGAGCTCGCGCGCTCGATAACGTCGCCACTGCCAGAGGCGATGAAAAGCAGGATCGGAATCGCAATCGACATGACTCGGATTCTAACAAAATCGATTGGGATGCGATCGGATTGTTGCTATGACGTTTGGATTTATCGAGATTGGATGGGAGGAATGGGAAGTATGGGAGGCATGGGAAGGATGGGACGTATGAGA
>JBGTJY010000173.1:0-3084 GCA_041744855.1 Candidatus Hydrogenedentales bacterium | reverse complement strand
CGATCTGCGATAGGAAAATGCGGCGCATGCACGCGCGCAAGTCGTACGGGAATCGCCGCGCGGGATACTCGGCGTTGTCCGTGCCGCGCATGTAGTCGGCGAGCTCGAGCACGGGTTCCGCGGGCGGATCGAGCGTCAGGTTTTGATTCACGAACCACTGCAGCAGCTTCCATGACATGTAGACCGCCGTCGCGGGCAGGTCGTTGTACGGCGCGGGTAGATCGCTCACGTCCGGCTGTTGGCTCACCTTGCTTAGAATGAGATCGAGCACGTCGATCGTTTCTTGTCCCGTGAAATCCTCCGCGATGCTGCGTGCGAATACGCGCTTGGTTCCGGGTTCGTGGTTTTCCGGTTGGAAGCCGTGCAGGAACGCGTCCGGATCGCCCGGGTTGCGCAAGTTCGGCAGGCCTTCGCCCGTGAAACATTTCGCAATCTCGCGGACGTCTTCTTCGCTGTAGTTGTCGACGCCCATCGAGAACAATTCCATGACCTCGCGGGAATAGTTCTCCTGTGGACGTCCCGCGCCGTTATTGAAGTTGTCGAGGTACATCAACATCGCCGGATCGCGCGTGATGTTGATCAGCAATTGGCGGAAGTCGTCGATGCCGGTGGTGCGCAATAGCGCCTGTTGTTGCAAGAGCAGGTTGCAACACGTCGCGCGTGTATCGAGCGCGCCGCTTTGAAATCCCTCGAATTCCAGAAGCACTTTGTTGAATTCGGAGACCATGTGGTCGTGCAGAAATAGGGCGAATTGTTCCTGGAAGGGCTGCGCCGTGAAGAGCATGCGATAGACGAAATTTGCGCCGAGCCAGGACAAGTCGATCGGATTCTTCGTGAGCCCTTCTTCACTCGAGTCGTTTGGCAAACCGGCGAGCGGCCCGCCCCATTGACCGTCGCCCGTCGGCGCGTCGAGGTTCGGATCCTCGGGGAAGAAATCCACGAGCGAGTCAACGGCGTTGCGAAACGAATCCTGATCGCTTACGCCAACCGCCGCGTCGCGTTCGTCGATGCGGCCGCCGAATCCCGCGCGGCGCCACAAATGCGATGCCTGTCGATCGGTCCACGGGCCATCTTGCCCGACCAAATACTCGTCGAAAATTGCCATGAGTCATCCCCCAGAAAAACGGAATTCAGGTGCGCGGACGAATAAACGAAGAAAGGTTGACGAGCGAGGAGGCAGGTTTAACTGGCCGATGCGTGCGCGGCTAAGCCCCCTGGGTGCTACCCCCCGGAGTACGAATACCCGAGGGGCGCTAGGGGCAAGAGATATGCCAATTGTGCGCCGCGTGGAAATACGCACAAATCCCCCACTTTTCAGAGGCGGTCCGCCCCGTTAATCGTCAGTTTTCCGTCGAACTGACGACATCCCGCCGGAATGACGAGTACTTCTAATTGCACCGACACGGTGACGCAGGCTGGAAGCCTGCACTCCGACACTTGGACGCAGGCTGGAAGCCCGCACTACAAGTGCGTCTGTTCGCAGCGGTCCTCAATTTAGTATCATTCCTTGTCATTCCCTGCGCCGATTTTGGCGCTAAGGACGCAACTATCCGGAGGCTACACATCATGATTCGCATCGTTGGCGCAGGTTGTCTCGCCGCTGCTGTACTTTGTTCCCAACCGTCCTTTGGCGCCCCGGTGACCTACACGAAAGACGCGGCGCCGATTTTCTTCAAGCATTGCGTTCAGTGCCATCGCCAGGGTGACATCGGCCCCTTCGCGCTAACGGACTACGAGACGACGCGCGCCTGGGCGAAGGCCATCCAGAAAGCCGTGCACAACCGCGTGATGCCGCCGTGGCACGCGGACTCATCTAAGGTCGAATACAAAAATGACCGCAGCATGAGCCAGGAAGAGATTGACACGATCGTCGCCTGGGTCGAACAGGGCGCGAAGCAAGGCCAGATGAGCGACATGCCGCCGCTGCCCGAGTTCACCTCCGCCTGGGCCATGGGCGAGCCCGACATGGTCTTCACCGCGGAGAATCCGTTTATGGTCCCCGTCACGGAGGACAACGTCCGATATCAGAGCGTGTACTTTCAGCCTGTCGTCGACGAGGACTTGTATGTAACCTCGTGGGAAATTCTGCCGTCCGACAAGAGCGTGTTGCATCACGCCAACCTCGTGCGCGCTCCGAAAAAAATGGAACACGTCGGCATCGGCGAGGCCGTGGGCGCCGGCGGCGATTACATCGGAAGTTTCCTACCCGGCGCGCGGCCGATGGCCTATCCCGACGGTACGGCGCTTCGCATCCCGAAAGGCAGCATCATTCAAATCCAGGTGCACTACGTGGGACGCAAAGACGAACCGAAGCCGGACCTGATTCAGTTCGGCGTCAAGTTGGCGGATGGCCGCATCGACAAAGTCGTTCGCACGTGCGGAACCGATGAATACGAAATCGAGATCGCGCCGCACGAAGCGAACTGGACCATGGATTCCGAAGTGACGATTTTGCAGGACGTGACGATCCTCTCGAGCGGCGCGCATATGCACCTGCGCGGTGACAGTTACATCACCACGGCGAAATTGCCCGACGGCACGGAAAAGCTGATCACCGAAGTGCCCGACTACGATTTCAATTGGCAATCGAACTACGAGCTCGCCCATCCCATCGACGTGCCCAAAGGCACGAAGTACCACGTGAAGGCCTCGTGGGACAATTCCGACAAGAATCCGCGCAATCCGGACCCGAGCCAGCGCGTCGTCTACGGCAGTTGGACCGAGAACGAAATGTTGACGACGTGGTCGCACATTGTCATTACGAACGAGAAACTGGGCCTGAAAGTCGAGGACGGCAAGGTCGTGGGGAAATTCGACGACGCCGTCGATTCGACGCAACCGTTTTTGTTGCAGACACTTCCGAACACATTCACCGCGAGATAGCCGCGCCGGGAAACTTGTGACGCACTGTTCGTGTTAAAATAGAGTGGCACATACGGAGTAGGATCGGCTCAATGTTGTTAAAGATTCGCGCCCGCCATTCAGTGATTGTGGTGCTGCTTTTGCTCACCGCGACCACTTCGGCGAACGAGGTGTGTCGCGCGGTCTGCTTCTCGCTGAACGCGGGCGCGGAAGCGGCCGTCA
>JBGTJY010000172.1:0-12637 GCA_041744855.1 Candidatus Hydrogenedentales bacterium | reverse complement strand
GAAGGGCCTGTTGGGGCTCGGCGGCGTAGGGCTGAAGCGCACGCCGACCTTGCCCCAGGTGTTGGAGCTTGGGCTGAACCTCGCGCGTGCGATCGTGAACGAGTCGCAGGTGAAAGAGGGACATCGCGCGGCGGAAATGCGGCGGGTCATCGAAGCGCGCGACGAATTGCGTAAGACGGTGGCGGGGATGCTCGTGGGGAATCCGCAGGAGCATCTGAAACCGTTGCTGCAACAATGCGGCGAACTGCTCGACCACCGGCGGCGCCGCAAAATGATCCCGTCCGGACCGGTGACGCTGCGGGGAGCGTTGATTCAAGCGCTGCACCATCATTCGCCGGATTTTGGGATACGCGTCGATGAGGTGGATGACGCCCTTGCGCGGATCGCGGCGAACGAAGAAGTTGCCCATGGGGAATCCTGGCTGAAACTCTTCTTGATGTTGGCGCTCGATTTGATCGCGGATACCGACACAAAACGGAGCGATGCTGTGGTCGTCGCGATTGCGCCGATTGTCAACCTGGATGCGGCGACGATTGGAGAGGTGCGGCAATTTGAGCTGGGCGGCGCCGCGTTGTTCGGGTTCGCGGGATTTCTTTCGGATCTTGCGGCGTCGCGCGATTTCGAGATCGGCCGTTGGTGCGCGCAGAACTATTTGCGCCGTTTCGACCTGATTGAATCGGAACCGCAATTTTGTCCAATGGAACGCATTCCCGAGGCGGAGCGCGTCGAGATCGACAAATCGATCGAGGCGGGGAAACGGCGCATTCTGCAACGCGTGGGGCAGATGATCGCCGATGGATTGCCCGGCGGGCTGCGGTTGTTGGGGACGTTGTCGCCGCTGCTCGCCTACGGGGCGCGCGCGCAACTGAACAAGTTGACTGGACGCGGCGAGGCGAAATCACGGCAGCAGTACGAGCTGCATTTGCTCGCGCCTTCGAAACAGTACGGCCTCGATGGTCCGCAGACTTATGACAACGCGATCAGGCCGTTGCGTGGCGAGGACGGCCGATTCCGGCTCGTCACGTACGCCGCGTTCGACCCCGGCGAGGGGTGGTCGGGGGTTCACGTCGGGCGCGGCGCGATCAAAGTCTTTCATCTCGGATTTGGCCCCGTGCCCGATTCGGTCGCGGATACCATTCCCCTGCCGACGCGCGAGGCTATCGCGAGCGGCGGCGCGGTGCCGAGCCCGATTTTGGTTTACGATCTCGCCGCGCCGCACGAGGGTTGGAAACTCGAGTGCGGGGTCGCGTCGCTCGAATCGCGGCTCTTATAATTGGCGATGCATCGTTCAGCGGTAATCCGGCGCGGACAGCGCGAAGACCTCCCCGCGCTCGTCGATATTTACAATTTCTACATCGAGACGACGCCGATCACGTTCGACATCGAGCCGTACACGATCGAGACGCGCATGCCGTGGTTCGACCATTACCACGCGCGCGGGCGGCATCAGTTGTTTGTCGCGGAGCAGGACGGGATTGCGATCGGCTATGCGTCGAGTTCGCAATTTCGTGCGAAGGCGGCCTACGACACGTCGATCGAGACGAGTGTGTATTTGCATCCCGACTCGCGCGGCAATGGCATCGGGAAATCGTTGTACGCGGCATTGTTCGAGGCGCTGAAGACCGAAGATATTCATCGCGCTTATGCGGCGATCACGCTGCCGAACGATGCGTCGGTGCGGTTGCACGAACAATTCGGATTCAGGCAAGTGGCAACGTTCACGCAGGTGGGCCGCAAGTTCGATCGCTATTGGGATGTCCTCTGGCTCGAGAAGGCCGTGGACTGACGGATGCCTGAGGGCGCAATCAGGCAGAGGACAGCGCGCGATTGCGCGTTGATCGTCGCGCTGACATTTGCGGCGCTCGCGCCGTTTCTCAACAAGGCATTTCACATCGACGATCCGGTGTATATCCGAGTCGCGCAGCAGATTGTCGAGCATCCGCTCGATCCGTACGGATTCGAGATGAATTGGTACGGCACGGCGATGCTCGTGCACGAATTCAACCAGAATCCGCCGGGGGTTTCGTATTATCTCGCGCTTGCGGGGTGGCTGTTCGGGTGGGGCGAGCGTGCGTTGCACGGCGCGATGCTATTGCCCGCGATCGCGTTGAATCTCGGCGTGTATGCGCTCGCGCGGCGGTTCACGGCGCGGCCCATGACGGCGGTGCTGGTTTCGTTTTTGACGCCGGCGATTTTGGTGTCGAGCACGAACGTGATGACCGACGTGTTAATGCTCGCGTTTTACGTGTGGGCGATCGCGGCGTTCGTATATGGCATCAAGCCGGGCAACGTCTGGCTGCTTGCGGCGAGCGGCGCGTTGATGGGGGCGGCGTTTTTCACGAAGTATTTTGGCATCACGCTGTTGCCATTACTGTTCGTCTATGGCGTGATGGAGAAGCGGAAAGCGGGACCGTGGCTTGTGACGCTCGTCATTCCGCTGGCTCTCGTGCTCGCGTACCAAGGGTGGACGACCGCGCTGTACGGGCGCGGGCTGTTCAGCGCGGCGACGGCGTACGCCTCGGGACAGAGCGCGGCGGGCTCGAGTCAATCGGCGATCGCGATGGGATTCGCGGCGCTTTGTTTTACGGGCGGCTGCTTTTTCTCCGCGCTGTTTTTCACGCCGATGCTGTGGAGCCGGCGGGGCTGGATTGCGGGCGCGCTGATCGCGGGCGTCGCGGTGTTGGTTCCGTTGATGCCGGGATCGTTCGTGTCGCCCGCGCTCACGGAGTTCCTCGATCTTTCCGCGGTTTCGATCGTTCTGATTGCGGTGTTCATCGCCGGGGGAGTACAGATCGTCACGCTTGCGGCGTTGGAACTGCGTCGTCGAAACGCGGAGGGCGTGTTGCTTTTTTGTTGGTGCGTGGGGACGCTTGCGTTTGCCGCATACATGAACTGGACTGTGAATGCGCGATCGCTGTTGCCGCTTGGACCGGTGGCGGGAATCCTGGTCGCGCGGCGGCTGGAGGAGCGGGGCCTGGAGAAGAAGGGAGTTGGATGGCCGCGGCGCGAGGCCCTTGCTCATGTGTGCGCGGGCGCGATGGCGTTATGGGTGGCGCTGGGCGATTACCAATTCGCGGAGGTTGCGCGTGTTGCCGCGGCGCGCGTGAAGGAATATCAGGCCAACGCGACGGTATATTTTCAGGGGCACTGGGGGTTTCAATATTACATGGAGGCGGCGGGAATTCCGGCGCAGGATTTCGTGCACTCGCCGATCAAAGCAGGGGACATCATTGCGATTCCCTGGAACAACACGAACACGCAGTTTTATCCGCCCGATCAAGTGCAACAGATCGACTCGCTCAGTTATCCGCTGAGGGGATTCATGGCGACGACGAACATCAGCGTGGGCGCCGGGTTTTATTCGCACGGTTACGGGCCGTTGCCGTTCGTGATCGGGCCGGTGCCGAATGAGGTGGTGTGGGTGTATCGCGTGCGGGGATAGCGCGGACGGCGTCAGTCGCGCGTTGCAGCGTCAACCTGCGCGTTGCAGCGTCAACCGGCGCGTTGCTTGAGGACGGCAGCCGGCTCGGATATGCCGACGAGCGGCAACACGTCGGAGAGACGCGGGACGGTGTACGTCGGCATGGTCAGGATGGGGTCCTTCTCGACTTCCTTGATGCGCGTGCCTTCGGGATCGAGCAGGACGGATCGCATGCGCGCGTTGTGCGCGCCGTTGATGTCCGCGCCGAGATTGTCGCCGACCATCAGCGTGTTGCCTGGCTTGGCGTCGGCTTTGCTCAGCGCGACTTCGAAAATGCCCGGGTGGGGTTTATGGAGGCCGACGGCTTCGGATATCAGCGCGAAATCGACGTGCGCGCAGAGGTCGTACGCGTCAAGTTTTCGCCGTTGGAGTGCCGTGTAGCCGTTCGTGACGATGCCGAGTTTGAATCCGTTGCCGCGCAGCGTATCGAGTACGAAGAGCGTGTCATCGAATAGGCGCGTGCAATCGACCAGGCGGCTTTCAAAATCGGCGAGCATCTCGTGCGCGAGGTCGTTGTTGTCGATGCGCAGCGCGCGCAACGCGTTGATGAACGAATAGGGCCGCGCGACGTCGCCCTTGAGTGCTCCGTCGAACATCATTTTCCAGAGGTCGTTGGCTTTTTGCCAGAGCGTGCGCGCGAAGGTGGCCTCGTCGATCTCGGGGAGGCGATCTTTGAACGTTTCATAGACGGCGCGGGTGAGTTCGAGTCCCGTGGCGGAGTGCGTGAGGAGGGTTTCGTCCATGTCGAATAGGACGGTCGAAATACTGCCTGATGCCATCTGGTTCTCCAAAGACGTTCATAGTAGCACATACGTACGGCTTGCGGCTTTCATGCAGATCACCATCGTTCGGCAAAACCGTGACGAGGCTGGGTTAGTCTGAGACTGGATTAGTCTGAGAAGTGGGGCGGTCCCAAGGAAACGCCGTGGAACACTATCCCTCGTTACTCGCCACATACGCCGCCGCGCTCGCGGGTTGGGTGTGCATTTGGCGCGCAAGGCCGGAGCTGTGGCCCCGCGCGACAGACGAATTTGCGCATCCTTGGCGCGAGGCGGGCTACGCACTGATCGCGGCGGTGGGCATTGTCGCGATTGGGCAAGTTTATACGGCTGGTATTTCGCTGCCGAATGACGGCGTTGCGGGACCGATCCTCGAGTCGATCAATCAGTTGCTGATTTTTTCGCCGGTCGTTCTCTTGTTGATCGTTCGTAAGCAGCCCCTCGAAACGGCGTGGATTAAGAAGGATCGGATCGGCTGCCGATTATTAATCGGGCTGGGGCTGGCGCTGATTGCGCTGCTCGTTTACACGTTGGTGCGCAGCGGCGCGGATGGGTGGATGAGCGTGGTGTTGCGGACGTATCGCTACGAGAATGTGGCGCTCGCGTTGCAGGTGTTTCTGGAGGATTTCACGATCGCCGTTCTCGCCGTTCGCATCAGTGCATGCATCGGCGCGCCGCGGACGGTGGTGCTCGTGGCGGCGTTGTTCGCCGCGGGCCACATCCCGACGATGATCGCGGAAGGGGCGAGTTTGCGCGAGCTTGCTTCGTTGATCGGCGATACGGGGTTGGGCGTGGCAGTGATCAGCGCAGGACTGCGCTCGCGGGATATCTGGTGGATATGGCCGGTCCACTTCTCGATGGACATGACGCAGTTCGAGCGGATCACGGGAATTGCGGCGTAGCGGGTTGGGATAAACGCTGCAGCGGGGTGCGACGGGTGGCGGTGTGATATATTTTGCGCTTCCTCTTCGGCTTTTTTTGCGCCGAATTCCGTATGCATAAGATCGGGCTATTGAATAAGTCCAAATTCTCACGGCCGCGCGCTTGCTTTGGCTAGTACGCCCCCGAAGGTGCGCGGCCTCAGAATGACGTGGACTCATTGGAGTGTACATCGTCATGGCGCGCGGCGGGTATGACCACCAGGCCATTGAAAAAAAGTGGCAGGATTATTGGGTCAACAACAAGACGTTCAAGTCGGAGATCGATCACGCGAAGCCGAAGTACTACGTGCTCGATATGTTTCCTTACCCGAGCGGCGACGGGCTGCACGTGGGGCATCCGGAGGGATACACGGCGACGGACATCGTCGCGCGGTTCAAACGGATGCGCGGGTTCAACGTGCTGCATCCGATGGGGTGGGACGCGTTCGGGTTGCCGGCGGAAAGGCATGCGGTGCGCACCGGGGAACACCCCGCGCTGATCACGAACAAGAATTGCGAGACGTTCAAGCGGCAGATTCAGGCACTCGGTTTGTCGTATGACTGGGACCGTGAAATCAACACGACGGACCCGAAGTATTACAAGTGGACGCAGTGGATTTTTCAGGTGCTGTATGAGCGCGGGCTGGCGTATCGCGCGGATGCGAACGTAAATTGGTGTCCCGCGCAGAACACCGTGCTCGCGAACGAGGAAGTGAAAGACGGCAAATACGTCGAGACGGGCGACCCGGTGGAAAAGCGGCTCATGCGGCAGTGGGTGCTGAAGATTACGGCGTATGCCGAGCGCCTGCTCGCGGACCTCGACGAACTCGATTGGCCCGAAGGCATCAAGGCCATGCAGCGCGAATGGATCGGCCGCAGCGAGGGCGCGGACATCGTGTTCAAAGTGGCGGACTCGCGGCTCGAGTTTACGGTGTTCACGACGCGGCCCGATACGCTTTTCGGCGCGACGTATTGCGTGCTAGCGCCGGAGCACCCGCTGACGGCGAAGATTGCGACGGCGGAGCAGCGCCCGGCGGTGGAGGCGTACGTCACGCAGGCCTCGAAACGCAGCGCGCAGGATCGCATGAAAGAGGAGCGCGAGAAGACCGGCGTGTTCACCGGCGCGTACGCGATCAGTCCCGTAAGCGAAAAGCCGATTCCGATTTGGATCGCGGACTACGTGCTTGGCGATTACGGTTATGGCGCGATTATGGCCGTGCCGGGACAGGACGAGCGCGATTGGGAATTCGCGGAGAAGTTCGGGCTGCCCATCGTCCGCACGGTGCAGCCGCCGGAGAACTTCGAAGGCAAGGCGTATCTCGGCGACGGACCGGCGATCAACAGCGGGTTTCTCGACGGGCTCAAGATCGCAGACGCGAAACGGAAGATGATCGCGTGGCTCGAGGAACGCGGCGTGGGCTCGGGCACCGTCAATTATCGGCTGCGCGATTGGTTGTTCTCGCGGCAAAGGTATTGGGGCGAACCGTTTCCGCTGATCGAGACCGAGGACGGCACGATCAAGGCCGTGCCCATGAAAGACCTGCCCGTCGTGCTGCCGGAGCTGGACGATTATCGTCCAACGCCGGACGGATCGCCGCCGCTTGCCCGCGCACCGCATTGGATGAACACGGTCGATCCAGAGAACGGCAAACCCGCGCGGCGCGAGACGAACACGATGCCGCAATGGGCGGGGTCGTGTTGGTACTTCCTGCGCTTCTGCGACGCGCGCAACGACAACGCGGCGTGGTCAAAAGAGGCAGAGAATTATTGGATGCCAGTCGACTTGTACATCGGCGGCGCGGAACACGCCGTGCTGCATTTGTTGTATGCGCGGTTCTGGCACAAGGTGCTATACGACGCGGGTCACGTGCACACGAAGGAGCCGTTTCAGAAACTGTTTAATCAGGGGATGATTCTGGCGTATTCGTATCGCGACGATGCGGGGAAGCATTACTACCCGGAACAAATCGAGCGAAGCGGCGACACACTACGCGTGAAATCGACGGGCGCGGCGGTCAGCACGCAGATTGAAAAAATGAGCAAGTCGCGGTACAACGTCGTCAATCCGGACGAGGTGGTGACCAAGTACGGCGCGGACTCGATGCGGCTGTATGAAATGTTCATGGGGCCGCTCGATCGCGATAAGCCTTGGACCGATGAGGGTATTCAGGGCGTTCATCGATTTTTGAAACGGGCTTGGTCGCTGTTCGTCGATGAAGGCGGAAACTTGCAGGGCAACATCGTTGAAGGCAATGGCGATGCTGCGCTAGTCAAGCTACTGCATCACGCGATCAAGTCGATCACGCATGACGTCGAGCATTTGATGTTCAACACGTCGATCGCGCGCATGATGGAATTCGTGAACGCCGCGTTGAAGTGCGAGACCGTGGGGCGCGCGACGTTGGAGAAATTCGTGTTGCTGCTCGCGCCGTTCGCGCCGCACATGGGGGAAGAGCTGTGGTCGAAGTTGGGGCATGCGAAGACGCTGGCTTACGAGCCTTGGCCGGTGCACGACGAGTCGCTGCTCGCCGAAGACACGATCGAGATGCCGGTGCAGATCAACGGGAAGTTGCGCGCGCGGATCACTGTACCTGCGGGGGCGACGCAGGCGGAAATGCTCGCGGCGGCGAAGGCGCACGAGGAAGTTGTGCGGCATGTGGATGGCAAGCCAATTGTGAAAGAGGTGGTGGTGCCGGGGCGGATGATTAATTTGGTGGTGAAGTGACGGTGCGGATCACATCCCCCTAAATCCCCCTTCGAAGGGGGACTTTTTGATGCGCGCGTTTTGTCGAAGTAAATCGAAGGAGCGGGACTCACATTCGACCCCTGCCGGGGTCGTGCGGAGGGTGGGGTGTCCCGGGATCCGGGGCTAGCGCCCCCGGCTACTCACGTTGGACCCCTGTCGGGGTCGCCCGGAGGTTGCCCGGCTCTCGGCCGGTGGGTCCTTCCGATATTGTTCATCTGGTAAGCTCTAAGGAATCTCTCGAAGATCTTAAGCGCCTTTCGGAGGCACGGAATCGATGAAGTACAGGGTAGTTTTGATCGAAAGTGACGAAGGATTCTCGGTGAGCTGCCCCGCTCTAGAAGGATGTGTCTCCCAAGGGGGCACGCGGGAAGAGGCACTCGAAAATATCCAGATCGCCATCCGCGAATGGCTCGATGTTGAAGGCGGGGATCAAGACGTGTTCAGCGTAAGCGAAGAATATGTCAGCGTCTGATGCCGCGCATCCCGGGGGTAAATGCGACGGACGCGGTCCGAGTTTTCGAGAGGCTGGGCTACAGAATTATTCGTCAAAGCAAACACATCATCATGTCGAACGGCGAGAAACGCCTGACGATTCCGCGAAACAATCCCATCAACGCCTTCACGATGGGGGCGCTTGCGCGCGTTGCGGGGCTTAGCCCCGAAGAGTTCCGAGAGCTACTCTGAATTGGGGTCTGTGCGGAGGCGCACTTTGGACCTCCCGCGATTAATCAGTCCTTCGCGCCCGTCTTATCGCTCAGAAACTCGACCATGCCTTTCACGCCGCCGAGGGTCATGTCTTCCATGTGGAAGATTTCGTTGATTTGCTTGAGTGTCCACGCGCCGTAGTTGCCGCTCCAGCGTTCTTTGGGGATGGGGTTGAGCCAGACGGAGTGTTTGAAGCGGCCTGCGATGCGCTTGAGCCAGTAGATCGAGGGGCGGGCGTCGTCGAGATCGAAGCCGCCGATGGAGCCGTAGGGCGAGGCGAGTTCTTCGGGGGCCATGGTGGCGTCGCCGACGATGACGATGCGGGTGTCTTCTTTCTTTTGCAGCAGCTTCTCGGTGTCGTAGGAACGGATGCGCCGCTGGTCGACGTAGACCTTGTCGTAGACGCAGTTGTGGAAGTAGTAGGTCGTGATGTCGTCGAAGCGGTCGTGCATCTTCGAGAAGAGGAGCCGGGTGAGTTTTACGTACGGCGTCATCGAGTAGCCGCCGTTGTCGATCATGAGGATGAGGTTCATTCGGTCGCGGAGTTCGCGCTCGAAGATGAGGTCGATCTCGCCGCCGTTTTTCGAGGTGCGGCGGATCGTTTCTGGAAGGTTCAAATCCGCCTTCGGCCCGACGAACTTGAGGTACTTCATCGACTCGAGGGCCTGGCGGAGGTTGTCCGAGCGCAAGGTGTTGTCGTGCGAGTATTCGATGTAGCGGCGATCGCCGATGACCTTCAGCGCGGAGCCTGAGCCGGGTCCGCCGCCGACGCGGACGCCGCCTTCGGCGTTGCCGGAATGACCGAAGGGGCTGTTGCCTTTCGTGCCGATCCATTTCGAGCCGCCGTGATGCGCCTTGGTCTGTTCTTTGAGGCGCTCCCAGAATTTCTTCATGAGCTCCTCGGGTCGCATGTCCCATTTCGCGCGGGCGGGGAGTTCGCCGTTTTCGATGGCCTGGTTGAGCCAATCGCGGAAGGCCTTCGTGCGGAGGAGCGACATGTCGCCTTCGGCCACGGGGGGGATGTCGATGTCGTAGAAGTACAGCGCGAAGGCGCGCTCGAATGCGTCCATGTGTTCGACGCGGCGGACGAAGCAGAGCCGTGCGAGGATGAAGAGGTCTTCGAGGTCGGTGACTAGGCCTTTTTCGATGCCACGGTTGAGTTCGAGGAGGTCCTTGAGACTCGCGGGCACGCCGTATTCGCGCAAGAGATACACGAAATCGACGAAGAGGGCGTTGTAGGCGGCTTCATTTTTTTCGGCGAGGTTCATGTTCGTTCACCCATTCGATCGAATTGCAGTGGTCCAAATTATACGGAAGACGCGCCGCTATTCTTTTCACGCACGCCAACCTCAAGCACGTCGGCCATTTGGTATTTCTGGTCCATCCTGCGCCTCCGTTATTTCCCGGTGGCGGTTCGTCGCTTTTCAAGCCACCGGGCAAGCGACGCGTTAGTTTCAGCCGATGGTCTGCCGGCGAGGAGCCCTTCGACGCTAATGTCCTCGTCCAACTCCGGCCAATGAATGCCCTCGCCTTCACCAATCAGCTCGTAGTGCTGACGTTCCGTTGGAGTGCCGTGCAGTAAACGGGGGTACCACGTCAACGGAATCGAGAGCGCGCGTCCATCATCGAGCCTAACCGTCATTGAATTCTCATCGAACGCGACATTCTCCGCGAAAACCTCTCGACTACTTACGAAAGTGCTCATGCCAAGTCTCCAATATCAAGCCGCGATGTTCTTCGACTATTCTCAGAATAGCGAAAAGCTCGTGGTCGCTGAATCCCCGGGATTTTGCCAATCGCGTGGGGTCGATCCAGAATTTTGCGGACGCCGATTCTCGGCGAATGTGTACGTGCGGAGGTTCGGTTCCCTCTGCAGAATAAAAGAATAGTCCGTATGGTCCAATATTTCCTATTTTCGGCAATTGAACCTCAATCTCAAAACATTACAAATACCGCCGTGGGCCGCTGCCGCCTGCTTCGCCGCTGCGGAAGGCTTGGATGTCGCTGGCGCGTTTCAGAAGTACGCCGACCATGGGCGGCTTCTTTGCGTCGGGCTTTTGGCCGGTGCGTTCGAGGGCGCCGACCCAGTTGATGAGCTCGCTGGTGGCCGGGGGCTTTTCGAAGCCGCGGGCGCGCAGGTCGTAGAAGATGTTCATGGCGGCTTCCATCAACTTCGCGTCGGAGCTCGGGTAGTGGAGTTTCAGGATTTCGCGCATCTGTTCGGGGTCGGGGAACGCGATGTGATGGCAGAAGCAGCGGCGTAGGAACGGGTCGGAGAGTTCGCGCTTGGCGTTCGAAGTTAGGATGATCGCCGGGCGAATGTCCGCCTTGATCGTGTGGTTGATTTCGCGGATCGTGAATTGGCAATCCTCGAGGATGTCGAGCAGGTTGTCCTGCACGTCAGATTCGGTCTTGTCGATTTCGTCGAGGAGTAGGACGACTTTTTTGTCGGCGCGGAATGCGCGGCCGATGGGGCCCCAGATGACGTAGTCGTAGAAATTTTGCACGTTGCGGCCGGTTTCGCCGGAGCCGAAGCGCGCGTCGTTGAGGCGGAGGACAGTGTCCTGGTTGTAGCAGGCTTCTTCGCCTTTGATGGTCGATTTGCAGCGCAGGATTTCCATGTCCATGCCGAGCGCGCGGCCGACTTCGAACGCGAGCTGCGTTTTGCCGGTGCCGGCCTCGCCCGTCAGCAGGAGGGGCTTTTCCATTTGCAGGGAGATGTTCGTGATGGCCTGCAGCTCGGGATCGAGGTAGTACTTGTCGGTACCTTCAAAGCGCAGAGAATCCACTTTCATGGTGAGGGAGTATCCTTTGAACTACGTCGGTTGCCGCGCACCCATGGGGGCTTTTGCAGGGGTGGACGCTTGGTTCGTATAGCGCTCGCTTGGGCCGTTTAGCCCTGAAGAGACCAAGCGGTCCGGGTCAAATAAAGCGGCGGCGAGTTTAACAGGTGACATGTAAACTGTTCAATGGATAGCGGTTCTGCAATTGTCGGTGGATCGCGCTTTTGTTAGACTGGAATGGAAGAGGAGCGCGTATGAACTTGGCAGTTCAACCGATGAACTCGGCAGTTTTCCGGCACGTCGGCTTTGGATCGAGGATTGTCGCGTTGGCGATGTTCGCCTTCAGTGCGCTGGAGGCTTCGGCGCAAGAGGAGACGCCGCCAGCGGAGCAGGAACGGCCCCCTGCGGGACTTGAACGGCCCCCCGCGGGACTTGGGGAAGCGGTCGCGCGCCCGAACATCGTTCAGACACCCGCGGGCGCGGTTGAAGTCGAGATATTCGATGCGGCGCCGCACACGGGGATCGAGGCGCGGGCATCATCGGCGACGGAGCTGGAGCAGAAGATCGCGCAACTGCTGATCGTTACGTTGCAGGGTATCTATCGCGCGCACCCGAGCGACCGCGATTTGTTTCGGGACATTCCGCCTGGGGGCGTGATCATTCCATCGGTCGCTCGGCCGGCGCATGCGGCGCAGTACATCGCGTCGCTGCGAAACTTGCAGATCGAAAAGACGACGGGCGTGCCGATGTTTTTCGGCGCGAACGTCTACGCGCTCACGCAGGGCGACGATCGCTCCGAACCGACGTTCATGCAGTTGCCTTCGATGCTGTCGGTGGTTGCGGCGGACGATCCCGTGTTGACGCAGAATCTCGCCCGGCGCGTGGCGGAGCAACTGCGCATCATGGGATTCAATCTTCATCTCGGGCCGTCGCTCGCGATGGCGTCCACGCTCAGCGCCGCGGAGGGGAGCGTTCACAACTTCGGATCGGATCCGGTGCGCGTGGGGAATGCGGGGGTTGCTTTTTTTCAGGCGCTGCAGGCCGAGGGTATCGTCGGGGCGGCCATGGGTTTTCCGGGCGGCGGCGGCAATCGTGTGGGGGATACACCGCCGGTGCTGGTGACACCCGCGCAACAACTGGAAGCGCGCGATCTGGCGCCGTATGCGAACGCGGTGCAGGCCGGCGTGAAAATCGTGCACGTGGGAACGACGCTTGTGCCGACG